>JBBSUA010000292.1:0-3400 GCA_038235315.1 Pseudomonadales bacterium
CATTCAACTTCGGGTGGATAAAGACACTCGTTACGACATGGTTGCGCAAGTATTGGCTGCAGCAAGTAACGCCCGTTTAACTAAAATCGCTTTTGTAACGGAGTAGTCGTTATATAAAAAATAAACCCAGCAACTATCCAGTTACTGGGTTTATTTTTGTAGTAAGCGTCAAAGACAGTTTAAATAAGAGTTAAAACGCTCGTTCAGCAAACCAATATAATGCTATGGCGACACTAATAAAAGAGCCTATATAGAATATTGCTATTTTATAAAAACGAGTATGACGTAACAATAGCGCTATCGGAAATACTATGGCAATAAATAACAGTTGCCCAAGCTCAATGCCCACATTGAAGCTCAATAATGCTACCACGCGTGCGCCCATCGTTAACGGTAGATCCACTAGCACATTGGCAAAACCAAAACCATGAATCAGTCCAAAAAAGAAGGCCAAATAGACGGCTCGAACGCGCAACATAGGGATTAAATTGTTTAACGCGGCAAATGCGATAGACAATGCAATGACAGATTCAATAAAGGCAGCAGGAATACTGACAAACCCAAGCGCCGCTAACGTCAAAGTAATGGAGTGCGCAAGCGTGAATGATGTTGCAATCCAAAAGACTTCAAGGAGTGCAGCTCGCGGCTTTGCAACGGCAACTAATTGTTTTTGCTTACGTATATAAACAGCAGGAATCAGTAACACAAACAAAAACAGCAAATGGTCCCAACCAATTAACAGATGATGAACACCGCTTTTCATGAAATTGATCGAAGTGGAGAGCAAGCCTGTGCCAGCACCTTCACTAGTACCTAATGGATTTTGTCCTACGGTCAATACTTGAATAGGTAAGTTACCATCGGCTTGAGTCAATATTAATCGATGGTTAGCATCAACACCCGCTAATACTTGGTAGTCAAGATTGGATAGTGACGCAGGGCAGTCAAGGGTAAACTTAGTATATAAGAAATTAAACCCAGCGCGAGTATTGATTGCCAAAGGCGCAAAATCTTTCATTTGGCACGCCTCATCTCCAGCAGATAGCTGTACTTGAGCCATAATCAATTGTTCTATCAGTGTCGACTGCGACTTAATCTCAGCCCAGCTGACTTGGCTGTCCTTATTGGCGTCTATATCTACCAATAAAGCCAAATCGCGCAATGCCAACTCGTATTCAGCGTCGTAAACACCACTTGCTGTCTCGGAGCCATTCGGCGTTAAATTTAAATACGCGGTACTGGACTCATGGGCTTGTACTAAAGTGCAAGTCATCGCCAGTATTAACAGGGTCAGATAACGGGTGCTGTGATTCGAGATGAATCGGAAAAATACACTCATAGTGCTGTCTCCTTAATCGAGAGTGGCATGACTGTTTTTTTCGTACTGACAGGTATGTCAAAGGAGGTAGCATTAGAGGATTGTTGAGCCGACGCTTGAGTATTAGCCGCTTGGCAATCTTTACATCCGCCAATTTTACCTAAGCGTAAATCACGCTCAAGCGCAGGGTATTCAAACTTAGTATCAGTCATAAACTGCTGAATGATTTTGATATCTTTTTGGCTATTGGCTTTGATAGCAGCGGTTGCATAGAACAAAATATCTGCGGTTTCACGCTGCTTTTCCCAATTTTCACGTGCCAGCTCAAGTGCAGAATCGACTTGATTAGCGAGTAGTGCGTAAGTCGCCTGATCACGTATATGAGCTTTTTCTTTACGAACCTCCCACACCGCGATACGCTCTTTCATTAGTGCTAGGTTTTTCGTAGCCGCAGGGTCTTGTAGTTTGATTTGGGCGGTAATAAGTCTTAGAAGTAGCGAATCTTTGTTAGTATGGTCTTTTAGCAGCTCACGTACTTGCTGATACTCTCCGTTTTTTAGTAACCAGTCAGCACGTGCCATAAGAGCAGGAACTGTCTCGGTATCCATCATACTAAAGAGTTGAGTGTTGAGAGCAACGTCCTTACTACGGAGTGCAGCATCTGCCTGCATTAGATAAATCCAGCGTGCCGTTGATGGGTCAAGCCCAGATGCTAAGCTCGCCAATCCATTTAATATTTGTTTTGCCTCAGTGAGCTGACCTGTCATACTTTGAATTTGTGCTACACAAGCCAGTTGATAGACACGCAATGAGGCGTCGCTGAGCTTTTTGCAGTGACTCATTGCTGCATCGAACTGACCCTGAACAACTTGTAATGATGATAGGGTCAATAGCGCGTCAGGATTAGCAGGCTCTTTCGCTAATATTTGCTCTAAAAGCGCTTTAGCTTCAGAGAATTTGTGATCTGATTGCAGTGCTCGCGCTCGCAGCATCTGGATTTCTATACTTTGATCGGTTGTCTGATCCAGTTGCGCCCGTGCTTGACCTAGTGCACGTGGATCGCCCTCTAAATAAGCGCGCTCTAAAAGCTGACTGGTTTGTTCAGGACTGATAGCAATCGCACCAGACGTAAAACTGTCTGAATTGAGATAGAGGGGAGACGGTGAATCTGTAGGTAGGGTTTCGAGAATTTGTTGGTCATTTGTCGGAACAAAAGGTGTGGCGTAGAGCGTTTGACTGCTAACGCCTGATAACAGCAATAGCCCAATAAACAGCTTAATCCAATGCATAATATCTCCACTTAAAACATAAAGAAACACCCAGTCAGCGAACCAATTGGGTGTCCAGTTTACCTCATGTCTAACTATAACGAGGCGTTAGCGCCTGTCACTGCGACAGGTTCTGCTCGATTAGCTTCAGGAAGTATGATTCGATCAATATCCTGTGGCTCATCCGTGTTGACACTGTTACTAGCACTGATCACATCATTGACTCTTTTGACTGCCAAATTAGCTTTGGCTTGATCTGCCGCTACATCATTATTGACTGGATTGTTGTAGCTATTGTTATCATTATCACCAAAGCAACCTGTAAGAGCAGCTGATCCGGTGATCAATAGGGCTAAACATATATAACGCATCTTGTTTCTCCTTAAGGTGGATTTAGCTTACTGCTTAGTTGCGCCAGGGTTAGGGGTTTTTAGATAAGGAAAGGTTTGATCAAAGCTAGTAGCGGGTTTAACCACTCTATCAGTGAATCCGAGTGCACCAGCTTTAGCATCATCAGGACCGCAACCAATAGCTTCTTTCGGTAAGCCAAGATTACATAATACGCCCATAGCCACTCTCAAGGATACATCAGTGACATCATCACCAGGTCGTCTGCCGTTCGGGAATCCTGCATTATCGCCAGCAATCACACCTAAATCGTTTTGACCTGTAGCTATCTTAGTAGGTGTGGTAGTGTTTAAACGTAGCATATCTGCTGGAACTTGATTCGCATTTGCTGGTTTGTTGACACCTGGGACACCTGTCAAAAAGGCAGTGACCAGATCTTTACGTGGGAAGTTAGTCGGCGCTACAG
>JBBSUA010000293.1:0-3389 GCA_038235315.1 Pseudomonadales bacterium
ACTGATAAAAAGCTGTATCGTCGCCGTAGGCTATGGAATAAAGTCGGATTGGGTTTTGCCGCTTCTGCAATGATATTTGGATTGTTTTGGCTGACATGGATTTTGATAACACTAGGCATTGAGGGCATGAATGGCTTGATTCAAATGCCAGTATTTACTGCTGATACCCCGCCACCAATGGCTGAGGGTGGTTTGCGTAATGCCATCGTTGGCTCATTGATGATTGCAGGATCAGGCTTATTTATTGGTGCACCAATTGGGCTATTGGCTGGCGTTTACTTAGCAGAGTTCTCTCATGGCAATCGGCTTGGGCAAATCATACGTTTTTTGAATGATATTCTATTATCAGCGCCATCGATTGTCATTGGTTTGTTCATCTATGCGTTGTTAGTCAAAAATTATAGCTTCTCAGGTTGGGCAGGCGCATGCGCTCTCGCCCTTATTGTCATTCCAGTAGTAGTACGCACTACCGAAAGTATGCTGCTGTTAGTACCTAATACCTTACGCGAGGCAGCTTACGCTCTAGGCACGCCTAAATGGAAGCTAGTGCTAGGCGTGACTATGAAGGCGGCGCGGGCAGGACTCACTACGGGCGTGTTATTAGCCTTTGCGCGTATCACGGGTGAGACTGCACCCCTGTTATTTACGGCACTAAACAACCAATATTTCAGCTTAGATATGGGTAATGCGATGGGTAATATGCCCAACACCATTTATCAGTTTGCTATGAGTCCTTATGATAATTGGCATGCCCTTGCTTGGGCAGCGGCATTGCTCATTACCTTTACCGTCCTGACTCTAAATGTTGCAGCACGCTATATTGGTGGCAAAGAATATAACTAAAGCACCTTATCTAATAATACGTTCAGTAGCTAATTTGCATTTGACAAACCGCTATTAAAATTTTAGTTCATGTTAAAAATAAACTGAGTACTAAGCATCAGCAATCAGGAATAATACTATGACCGATACGACCAAACGAGCCAGTAAAAAGACCGCGCCTACTATTTTATCGCCACGCTCCTTCGCTAGCATCAATGCTCCTGTGATGAGCGCTGATTCTGCAAGTACGGTAGCACCAGATAGTCAACCCACTGCCAAAATTCAAATTCGTGATTTGAACTTTTATTACGGTAGTTTTCGGGCATTAAAGGACATCTCCATTGATATTCCCGAAAAGCAAGTGACGGCTTTTATTGGCCCCTCTGGCTGTGGTAAATCGACACTACTACGCACTTTTAACCGGATGTATGACCTGTATCCCAATATGCGCGCTGAGGGTCAGATTTATCTCGATGGTAACGATGTATTAGCCAAGTCAATGGACGTTAATTTACTACGTGCCAAGGTCGGCATGGTATTTCAAAAGCCAACCCCGTTTCCGATGTCTATTTTTGACAATGTGGCTTTTGGGGTACGGTTGTATGAAAAAATGTCTAAAGCTGAGCTTGCTGAGCGAGTGGAGTGGGCACTCAAAAAAGCCGCTTTGTGGAATGAGGTTAAAGACAAGCTAAATGCTTCAGGACTATCACTATCTGGTGGTCAACAGCAACGGCTCTGCATCGCACGCGGCGTGGCAACTAAGCCTGAAGTCTTACTACTAGATGAGCCAACCTCTGCACTTGACCCAATATCGACAGGGGCTATCGAAGATCTGATTGAAGATTTAAAGCAAGATTATACCATTGCCATCGTTACTCATAATATGCAGCAGGCCGCGCGCATATCGGACTATACCGCCTACATGTATCTTGGAGATATGGTCGAGATGGGTAACACCGATCAGATATTTACCAATCCTACGCAACAGGCGACTGAGGATTATATTACTGGGCGTTATGGCTAATAGGACTCAATGTCGGCTCGTTAAATAGTGTTAATAAAGAGTAAAACCCATACAGCCGTATCATTGTGCTACTGATATAAATTTTACTAGCAAATTCCTTTTTATCACAATCATTTTATTGACATACTTTACAGAGAATTATTATGCCTAATCAAATGTCTCACACCTCCAAAAGCTTTGATCAAGACTTGAGTGTGACCACGGATTTGTTTTTAGAGATGGGCGTGCTTGCTAGCAATCAAGTCGCACAAGCGATGCATGCCTTGATAGAAGGCGATATGCTGTTAGCACAACAAGTGGTTGAACAGGACAGCGCTATCAATCAGTTAGAAGTACAGATTGATGAGCACGTACTATTATTAGTCGCTAAAAGACAACCAGCGGCACGTGATTTGCGCTATGTGATGGCGGTGAGTAAAGGGGTAGTTGATATTGAGCGTATCGGTGATGAAGCGGTAAAAATTGCAAATATGGCTCAGCAAATTGCGACGATTAATAGCAGTACTTATTGCTACCATGAGGTTCAGCATCTTAGCAATCAGGTAAGAGTCATGCTGCATAATGCTTTGAGATCATTTGAGTATTTGCAAGCGGACAATGCTTTTGAGGTCATGCGTAGCGACAATGAGGTGGACTTTGAATATCAGTCGGCCATTCGCGCACTGATGACCTATGTCATGGCAGACTCAAGACAAGTTAGCCAAGTAATTAATCTGATGTGGGTACTGAGAGCGCTTGAGCGCATTGGCGATCACGCTCGCAATATCGCTGAATTGGTCATTTATATTAGCAGTGGCACCGATGTGCGCCACAGTGATTTTGCCACTGTGCAACAAGCCATTGATGCAGGCAAAACTGATGCAACCAAAAGCAATACTAGCACTATAAACTCAGAAAAAATGAACGCCAGCACAGAGCGCTAGCGTTGTTTTAGCAGAGATATGGCCGATTCACTTTAAAACTGATACAGTGCTGCTGGGATATATTTTACGCAGGATCGACGCAGCGTAGACACAGCAAGCAAGTAAAATGTATACCAGTGGCACGCGCTTCAAATTCGTATCTCTTTTATTGTGAGCTTACTATAGGATTTATTGGGTTTAAAAATAATCAGTCCTAAACGCCTACTTTATTTGCTTTCAGGCGTCCAACCTTGCGCCCGTTCGTAATCTTCATTATCCAAGAATTTATCACGCTGATCGGTTAAGAACTTCTTGGCTTGAGGATCCATCATGCTCAGATGGTTTTCGTTAATGAGCATCGTTTGATGCTCTATCCATTCTTTCCAAGCCTTATCAGACACAGTGTCTTGTAGCTCTTGACCTTTTTTGTTCGGAAAAGGGGGATGCGCCATTTTAGGTAAATCTTGCTGATATTTGCGGCAAAACACCGTATTGGCTTGCGGGTTAAAAGTCTCGGTCATAATAATATCCTTGATATTTGAGGTTTAATCGTTGGCTAATCTACAAAAATAAGTGATTCGATAAACTACTTTACCTGATTATTTTAATAAAAACACCCGCATAGTAGCGGGTGCTTTTAT
>JBBSUA010000294.1:0-3387 GCA_038235315.1 Pseudomonadales bacterium
AGGTGTCGCTTTTGGTTTGATATATTTTACATCCCTAGATTTTTGTACTTACGGCACAGACTCTGTAATCTAAACGGGCGCTGCTAATAACTGTATCTCAATAGGTGGCGCGACTTCGGGCAAAGCAACAACGGGCACAGGTGGTGTGACCATGACCAACGCCATCGCTGTCAGCACATGCAGTATGACCACTGCGCTGACAGCGAGCAGTGTCAACTTAAGTGGTGGCGTGTTGAAATTCGTTGAGCTCATAACACCCTAATAGTCGACTAAAATCAAAGTTGAGCAATAATAATACAAATGATAATTATTATCAATAAAAATATTTTTTTGAGTGCTTAATGTATGTTTTCACTTAAAAACTAGAAAAATGCCTGATAAGCTAAATGTCCAACCCCTTTGCTAATATGACCCCTATGTAAAGTAGACAGCCATTGATCTGTCTTATTACCCAATGAGCTTTGATAGCCAAAATTCACCCTTTCAACGTCGCCAGTATGAGCGTTGACCGTTATCGATGAAGCGCCTCCTTTTTTGCCAATATCTCTATCGGTTTTAAAGCGCATTTGCCATTGATTATCTTCCTCTATCCAATGAATACCTAGCAGCTGTTGGACTCGTACGCCATTGTCTTGCGCTTTTATGTCAGCCTGTGCCTTTAAATAAGCAATAATATTTGCCTTAGTGACCACATCAGGTGCTGATTTATTAAACTGCTCATTAGTAATTAAGTCAGAATCAGTCGCCTCTATCGCTTCTACCTGAGCAGTCAGCTCAGAATGAGATATAGGCTTTTTTGGTGTTCCCTCTATGGTTTCAAGCCCCACAACAGCGTACATCACTGGCTGGTAAGCTTGTTTTAAATTAAAACCCACGCTTGACCATGCAATGATAAAAATATCAGCCACAGCCACAATCCAAAGGCATGATGTAAGTCATAATTAAGCTTAAAGATATTAGTCTTGGTACGAATTTTCCACGCCGGAAGCCAACGTTTAAAAAATGAGACACGTTTTTTAGTAAATGGCTTATCTTTAGTAGTATTGATTTTCTTTTTATTCAGTGCTCTTGGAAAGGTTAAATAAAAACCAATAAAGCAATTGAGAGCTCAAACCAGTGCGACAATACCCAGTATCAACTTACCACTATCACCGAGCAACAGCTCGCGATGTAACCAAAATATCTTGTACATTGTATTACGCCACGCCCATTCCTCTTTATCACGAGTGCCAATTATCTTAAAGATAATTACCTATACGTACTTTTCACAACTTATAAATGCTGTCAGAGTTTGTGCTAAAACATAGTGTTTTCTAAGAATGTCATTTTTATCAACAATAACAGCACCCTATTTTGTCAAATAAAGCATTTTGCGGTAAAAAAACATTGCAATAGCGTACCTTTTCACTATACCCTATGTATAGCTGACCAAATGGTCAGGTTTTAATCTTCGATGATTAATGAGAATAAGAAATAATCACTCATTATTTTTATTAATCAGCACAAGGACGAGTGCGACTCTTTGTTGGATCAATAAGCGGCAATACAGAAAAAATATCACAATGGAAATGGCTATTTGCTCTTGTATTTATCAGATCGTTCTATGATTTCAATAAAGATTGGACTGCAAAGTTACTTCAAAAGGAAGCTATTATGAGTGAAGTCAAAGGAAATCCGGATCTACTGTTTGGACTGCACGACCGTCCTGCCCCTGCCAAAGCATTTTTAGGCGCTGTACAGCATGTATTGGCCGCTTTTGTAGGCGTTATTACCCCATCGCTAATCATCGGCGGTGCCTTAGGTTTGGGAGAACACATTCCTTACCTTATCAGTATGGCCCTCATGGTATCTGGGGTTGCGACCTTTATTCAAACTCGTAAATTTGGGCCAGTAGGTTCAGGTCTTATGGCTTTGCAGGGAACCAGCTTTGGTTTTTTAGCTGCCGTACTTGCCGCAGGTTTTGTAGTCAAAAACAAAGGCGGTAGTCCGGAAGAGATTCTTTCCGTTATCTTTAGTATCACTTTCCTCGCCGCATTCGTTGAAATTTTCTTAAGTCAGTTCATTACTAGACTTAAATCACTGATGAGTCCTATTGTCACAGGTTGTGTCATTGTCACTATTGGATTGTCGTTGACCAAAACGGGTCTGACTGATTTGGCAGGTGGCTTTGGTGCTGAAGACTTTGGAAGCATATCTAACCTAATGCTGGGCGGTGGTGTACTGGTCAGCGTAGTACTAATTAGTATCGTCAATAATAAAGTGATTCGCTCAAGCGCTATTTTTATTGGTTTAATGTTAGGTCTAGTAGTCGCTGCCTTTATGGGTCGTATTGATTTCTCTTTAGTCAGTCAAGCGCCTCTACTGACGGTACCTGTACCTTTTAAATTTGGTTTTGGTTTTGATTGGCAAGCATTTATTCCTATTGCCTTTATGTACATTATTACTAGTATCGAGACCGCAGGTGACTTAACAGCGACCTCAATGATCTCAGGTGAGCCCATCAAAGGTCCGCTATACGAGAAGCGTATTAGAGGCGGTGTATTAGCTGATGGTGTCAACTCCGCAATTGCTGGTATATTTAACAGCTTCCCAGTAACTACTTTTAGCCAGAACAACGGTGTAATCCAAATGACGGGTATCGCTAGTCGCTATGTTGGTTTTTATGTGGCAGGTATTTTATTTATAATGGGTCTATTTCCAATCTTAGGTGCTATCTTTACCCAACTGCCCAAGCCAGTCGTTGGCGGAGTAACGCTACTCATGTTTGCAACTGTAGCAACCGCTGGAATTCGTATACTATCCACGGTTAACTTCACTCACCGTAATGTCTTGATTATTGCCACCTCATTAGGCCTTGGTCTGGGAGTTGCTTTCGTTCCTGATGTATTTGCGCAAATGCCACAACTTTTCCGCAATATCTTTGGCTCAGCAGTGACTATGTCGGGTGTAATAGCTATTATACTTGATGTGATTTTACCAAAAAACTTTGGTGTCGAATATGATACTGAAGAGCAGCATATAGAAGATGGTCTTAAACCGCTTCGTAAAAAAGCGTCTTAACACGATTGGATAAAATAAACGCTTAACAGCACTGCTCATGACCATTGTGCAACTCAGTTTAAAAAATAGCCTTAATAATACAGACACTGATGTGACTATATTGCTAAGGCTGTTCTTTATGTAAAAGGTTATAAAAAATGTGAGTATGATTATTTAGCTGTACGCTAATAGTCAAGCTTTGGCGCTAATGGTATAACACTACTCGATACCACAACCACGTAAGATAAATGGCACTAAAAAATCAGCGGCACGCGCTTCATCTTGGTTGTCGTAAGCCTCTTTTTCCATTAGACCTACAATTTCTGTCTCAAACTCAGCATAACGCTG
>JBBSUA010000295.1:0-3373 GCA_038235315.1 Pseudomonadales bacterium
GCCAATTATCGGTTTATGACCCTTTTAGCTAACATTCAAGAACACAACAGTGCAGAATCTAAGGATAACCTTATGACTAATGAAGTCGACAATTGGCATCAACTGGCGCGGTATGACACCAATATGCAAGGTGAGCTGCATGCCAACTTGCTGCGTAACAATGGCATTACCGTCTCCCTACAACCGCTCAGTGCCATTCCGGGTATGAATTCTGGCATCGTATTGTGGGTAGAAGATACTGACTTGGCACAAGCCCAGCTCATCTTAAAAGGTGTTGATAATGGTGGTGCTGACGGCGCAAGTCTACTTGCCGAAATGAGCGACGCCGACTTAGGTATCGTTGTTGATAACCAATCAAACCAAGCAGTTGGTGATAACAGTGCTCCTATTAATAAAGGCGGTACTCTCTAAATGTGTCAACTTCTAGGAATGAACTGTAATGTGCCAACGGATATAGGTTTTAGTTTCGCAGGCTTTCGTCGCCGTGGCGGTATGACCGATAGTCATGAAGATGGCTTTGGTATTGCTTTTTTTGAGCGCAGTGAGTGTGGTAATAACGAGGGCACAGACAAAGCGGCAACTGGACTGCGCTTATTTCATGATAACCGCCCAAGCCACCTTTCACCCGTTGCTGACTTAATCAATAATTATCCTATCAAAGCGATGAATGTTATCGCTCATATCCGTAAGGCGACGCAAGGGCAGAATTGTCTAGCCAATACCCATCCTTTTGTGCGTGAAGTATGGGGCGAGCAATGGGTATTTGCTCATAATGGACAGATGAATAGTGAGTTTATCAAACGCTGTCAGCGCTTGCAGGATAACGGCAATGCCAGTCATTGTCAGCCAGTCGGTACTACTGATTCTGAAATGGCGTTTTGTTACCTTATTAATCGCCTCAAAAGCAGCTTTAAATCGCGTCCTGATGATCAAACGCTGTTTAACTTTTTGACCATTCAATGTCGTTATTTATCCGCAAATGGTCTATTCAATTGCCTAATATCAAACGGTAATTGGCAACTGGCGTATGCGGGTAGTTTACTATTTTATCTCACCCGCCAAGCGCCATTTGGTAAAGCAGAATTGGCTGATGATGATTTGGCGATTAATTTTGGTGAGATCACTACTGATAAAGATAAAGCCACTATTTTAGTCACTGTACCGCTAACGAAAAACGAAAAATGGCAGCAGTTGGCTGTTAATGAATGCCTGATTTTTCAAGATGGTGATATTCTGTTTAAAGACAGTCCAAGTCAGCGCAAGTTCTTGACTATCGATGAAGGGATTGCGATTGCACGGTCAGTTGGGGCGAGTGTTTAATAATTGATTAAACAATTTTATTAACCTAAATATTTTATTAATAAGCCAGTATTTAACTTAGAAGCAGGTGTAACTATGTTAGGCAATGACATTCAAATAAAGCAGCTGGTAGGGGTTGGCGATGTGCATCTTAGCTTTCAACCTGAGCAAAGAGTGTATTGTCTAATCGGTGAGAATGGCATCGGCAAGACTAAGTGTTTAGAGGCTTTGTTTATCTCATACCTAGTGCATAATATTGATTTTTTATCTGGTGATTACACTATATTCCCAGAAAGGCATTTCCCTTTTGAAAGCTATGTAGCTAATTTATCTAACAAAGCCCTTAGACCACCTACTGGTGACTACTATGACTTTGAAAATGTTTTTTTGGGAACAAACTACCATAATATTCCTATAAATTTTGTAGGGGCACAAAGTAGAGGCTATATAAGAGATACTTCTGAATACAATAGTTCCGTTTCTAGTGATAATTTTGATGGTATTGGTATAAAAGAAGAAAGGAAATCTAGCTACTTAGATAGATTAATAATAGGTATCGAAAGTCGTGGCTTAAAAGATTTAAATATGGACACAGATATTGAAAAATGGATTATCCAACGTGCTCGATCTGCGAACCCATATCAGGCTATAGAAGATAATAGAGAAATAGAAATTAAAACTCTGTTTGACTTACTTAGCAAAATTGACAAACGAATTGATGCGAGCTTCCTTGAAATTTCAGGAAATAATCGCGTATTTATTAAAGTTGCTGACAAGAAAACGGAACTCTTCGAATTATCTAGTGGCTTTGCATCTATACTCAAGATTATGCAATCTATTATTGCTGGCTATAGCTACTTTACCAATGAAACTAACATTGCTAATGTCAAAGGAGTTGTATTTATTGATGAAATCGAAAGCCATCTGCACACTAAATGGCAAGCAACTATTATTCCAACTTTAAAACGTCTATTTCCGAATACTACTTTTTATATTACGACCCATTCCGCTATCGTACTTAGCCAGTTGCAGCATGGGGAAGCTTATGAGTTGTATCGTGATAATGAAGACGGCATAGTAAAAACTGAGCTGATAGAGCATCCTAATAATGCTGCATTTGTAGACTTATTGAAAGATGCTTTTGATATTGATATTAACAAGCTTAAGCTAGCGCGTGATAATGCTCCACATCAACAAAATGCTAAAAAGATGCTTTCTGAGTTGTTGGAAAAACGGATCGATGAGTTAAAACAGGGAACGCAATAATCATGGATATAGAGATTGCAAAACTGCTCGACTCAAATTTTTTAACCTACGTTTTAGAAGGTAAAAACATTGACGGCAATGATGAAAACCTTATTGAAAAGCTGACTGATTTGTTAAAGCTCATTAATGATGACAATGTCGAGTTAGCAATTACTCCATTATTAAGATATGAGTTTTTAAGAAAGTTTGGTTGGCAAGCTGAAAACGAGGACTTTGAAAAGTTTAAAGAAGCGGTTGAAGAGTTTACATGGCTCGATATCAGTAAAGATGTGACAGATTTGGCAACTAATTTATATCGTTTGGACAAATATGAATCTGAGAGTAGAGGAATACCGAAAAATTTAGAGAAGCGAAAATTCGACGTTTTTCATTTCGCAACGGCAAAGATAAACGGTATCGAGTTGTTATCTAACGATAAACATATCTCTCAAATGGAAAGTTTGTATCAGCGTTATCAAGAGCTCTAATTACTCAAGTATACACCCCACAACACCGTTTAAACTTCTCGCCAGACCCGCAAATACACGGCTGTTTCTGACTGACAGTCATCTTGACGGTCGGATCTAAAAAATACCATTTCTCATCTATATGCACAAAGCTTGATAATTCATGATGCGCCGCTTGCTGTCCATCAGGCTTATTATAAAATGCTTTAAACTCAGACTGCGCATGGCGTTTACCCAGCTTTGCCGTATGACTCACCACTTCTAATCCTGCCCAATTAGTTTCGCGTGCCCATGTCTCAATAGCCTTAACATCAATTAATGCTTGCTGCGCAGGCACAGTGGTTTTGACGATATAATCTGCC
>JBBSUA010000296.1:0-3369 GCA_038235315.1 Pseudomonadales bacterium
CCTCTAACTGCTGGTAACGGCTGCTGTTAGCTTCAGGCACGCTGAGCATTACATCGCCCAACTCAACAATCAAGCCGTGCGAAATCAGATTGTCAATTTTTTGATTGAGGGTATCCATCAGACCATGTGCGGGATAATGTAAAAACAGCTCACTTTGTAAAAAAGGATAGAGTTGCGCCACGATGTCATCAAGGCGACTGCGCTTAATGCGACCGTTACGTGCCACCAGTGCCGCTAAGAACGACAGCAGAATAAACACATGCAAGATGTTGTTACGGAAATAACTCAGCAGCGCAGCTTGCTTATCAGCAACTTGAATAATATCACCCAAAATATGCGGTGTGCGTTCGATAAGTTTAAGCTTAATACCGTAGTCAATAATGTGTTGCGGACTCATATCCGTGACAACCGTATCCTCTGAATACGGGAGCTGACGCGCGATATCTTGATAAAGGGCAATTTGTTCACGGCAAATATCTTCATCAAGCGCCGCTTTGGGTGCTGATAATAGGACTAATGATAATAACGAAACCGGATTGACCACCGCCGCTTTATTGATATTTTTCATGATCTTTATTCCGATATTATCAAACATATCGCTAGCGTTTTCATAAAGTGGCGTATCAGTAAGATCAAAAGGCAGACTATTGGCAGGCACGTCGAACTTCTCCATAAAATCGCTTAAGTGCAACGGTGTACCGAAGCTCAGATGCACGTTACCAAAAATGCGCTCAATTTTGCGCGTCACTTTAAGCAATCCTAATAATGACTCGGACTCTTTAGGTTTGCCTTTTAGCTCACCGATATAAGTACCGCCCTCCATAATGCGCTCGTAGCCAATATAAGTAGGAATAAATACCACAGGCTTGTTGGTTTGGCGCAGTTGGCTATGAACGGTCATTGCCAGCATACCCATCTTTGGTGGTAGCAGACGTCCTGAACGCGAACGTCCTCCTTCGATGAAGTACTCAATAGGTGTGTCTCGCGTGATCAGGGTATGCATGTATTCGCGTAAGACGGCGGTATAGAGCCCATTTCCACGGAAGCTGCGACGGATAAAGAATGCGACGGCACCGCGTAAAAATGAGCCTAATACGGGTACGTCTAAGTTGTCACCAGCGGCGACATAGGGAATGCTCAGACCGCGCTTATAGATGACATAAGACAGCAGCAGGTAATCAACATGACTACGATGGCAAGGCACATAAATAATTTCATGGTCAGTTGCAAGCTGTCGTACGCGCTCGAAATGATGAACCTCTACGCCGTCATAAAGCTGTGTCCATAACCAGGTTAAAAATCGATCAAAAATGCGGATGATAGGGTAGGAGTAATCATTAACCATCTCATTGGCGTAGCCTTTAGCGACATTACGCGCTTCACGTATCTCCGTACCCGTTGCACTGGCTTCAGCTTCTATGGCGTGCTTGATGGCTGGCGAATAAATCAGCTTATCAACCAAATTACGCCGATCTGATAAATCAGGTCCTAGCATACTGGCGCGCTGCTTATCCAAATAGACATTCAGTTGTTGCTGTAAGGTGCGCACCAGTTCACGATTGGCGCTCTCAGAAGGCACGAGCGCATTAGACTTAAATACAGGGCTTGTTGGCTCACTATTATTCGTACGATTATAAGTGTCTAACGAGTTGTCGGAATTATCGTTCAGGCTCTCATAAATAACACGGCGCAAATCTTGTGGCGCGTGAAACTGTACAAAGGTGTCGCGACCCATGACGCCTATATTAAATAGCTGCTTAGTGATGGTCGGATCTTCCCAACCATCAGCCATCAATAGTTTGAATAAGGAGTCTTCTTTTTCAGGGGCACGTCCCCAAAGGATAGAGACGGGGACTAATCGTATCTGCAAGTTAGGATGCTGTAGCGTAGCAGCGACTAGACGTAATAGGCGAGGAGATACTTGATCATCTTTGGCTTTAGGATGGTGCAAAAATATAATCGCCGCATTTTCATTAATATCGTTTGAGCTGTCTTTGACACCTACCAGAGCTGGAGGTAGCTTATTTTCTTGAGTTTGTAGATCAATCAGTACACTATTAGAGCGCGAATAATCTTGTAGTACATAAAAGGTGAGTGTCTGATCATCAGTATCAAATTCAGGTAATTCACCCAATAGCTTTGGCTTGACCGCCACATCGAGAATGTGCCCTGATATCTTACGATAGAGCTGACTGATAGGCGTATTAGAATAGGGCTTAGTCACCATTGAACTTGCAGAAGTAGCAGCTGGCGTTTTAGTCATTCTTTTTTTCAGAAACTTCGGTATCATAATTAAGAGTCAAACTTTGCAAAATGTGGTGTACTTATGATGCCATAAAAGTAAACAAAGCGATATATGGTGTACGTATATCTGCTTAATATATAATAAGTGGCAACTTACCCTATATTTCAATAAGCAAAAATTTTACTTAGAATCATTCATCCTTATTTTTAACCATACCTTCAACCATTAAACGTGAACGCTTATGACGCCTGCCATTAATCTTGCCAAACAGTGTCGCCTTGATTATAAGGTGCATGAGTATGTACACGATACCAGTGCTACCTCCTATGGGTTGGAAGCGGCTGAAAAACTAGGCACTGCTGTAGAGCAAGTCTTCAAGACGTTAGTTGTGGCAACCGATACGGGCAGCTTAGCGGTCGCTATTTTACCTGTTAACAGAACATTGAATTTCAAGAAAATGGCAAAGGCACTAGGCTGTAAAAAGGTTCAAATGGCAGAGCCGAAGCAAGTCGAACGTAGTACGGGTTATGTACTTGGTGGCGTCAGTCCGTTGGGTCAAAAAAAGCGTTTAACCACGGTAATAGACGGCTCTGCTCAAGATCAGTCTACTATTTATGTTAGTGCGGGTCGTCGTGGCTTAGAGATTGAACTACCGCCAAAACAACTGGCGACAACACTGAATGCAAGCTTTGAAGATATAGTCGATTCACTATAAAATAAATACAGCGATACTGGAGTACATTTTACGTAGCCCCTGTCTGCGCAGGCACAGCAAGCAAGGAAAATGTATTCCAGTATTCCAGTATTGCAGGGTTATACTTGTGTCTCTTTTATTCAAAACTGACTATAGGTTTTGCACAGGCTCGATGCAGCGATCAATATCACAATTCTCTCTCTCAATATCAGAATTTTATTAACTATAAGGATATTATTTATGCCACATTTAACCATTCAGGCAACGCCCAACGTGAGTATCCCTCATGAAGAATCGTTACTCAAAGCACTTAATCAAGCACTGTTTGGTACTGGGCTTTTTGGTAAACCGATGGATATTAAAACGCGTATGTTGCCGATAAAGACATTTTTAGTAGGGGTTGAGGATGATGAGCAGGAACATGGATTTA
>JBBSUA010000297.1:0-3369 GCA_038235315.1 Pseudomonadales bacterium
GGCGTCCACACCCCTTTGGCAAGCGTTTCCTCTAGACTGATAGTCGCTGCTGGCATGATAATCTTCCCAGTGCTAGGAATCATACGCACCATATGATGAAACTGAGTTTGAATGGCATTAAGATCCGCAAAGATGTCAGCATGATCAAATTCAAGATTATTTAAGATAGCGGTACGCGGGCGATAATGAACGAACTTTGAGCGCTTATCAAAAAACGCAGAATCATACTCATCCGCTTCGATAACGAAATAACCTGATGTAGACGATACGGTCTTACCCTTTTCTGTAGCATTACCACCCAAATAACTGCTATGGGCAAAGACTTTTTGTAGATGCTCGTCAGTCGTGTCGACTAAGGGCACACCACCAATCAAAAACCCAGCGTCAATCCCTGCATAGTGCAGTATCCATGCTAGCATCGTCGTGGTCGTGGTCTTACCATGCGTGCCAGCGACGGCCAAAACATGACGTGATTGTAGAACCTCTTCAGACAAGAATTGCGGTCCCGAGGTATAGCGCAGACCTTGATCAAGCATATACTCAATAACGTCCATCCCGCGCTTCATCGCATTGCCAACCACCACTAAATCTGGCGCTGGCTGTAAATGGTGCACAAGATAGCCTTCTTGAATGATCACACCAGCATTCTCAAGTTGAGTAGACATCGGCGGATAGATATTGGCATCTGAGCCAGTTACAGTATGACCAAGCGCCCGTGCTAAAAGGGCTAACGATCCCATAAAAGTACCACAAATACCAAGAATATGAATATGCATAGAGGTTCCGCGCAAAATGAAGAGAAGAGGTAGATAAGAAAGTAATAGTGAACCTGATAATAAGGCTATCCATTGAAGGTTAACTAAGCGCTACAGCGAGTCATAGCAGTAAATCTATTAGATATCGTGACACGGTAACAGGTTCACTCTGCTGTAACCGTACTTATTGTAGAGTAAACCTCAATAGATAATCAATAAAAAACGCCTAGTAAGTAGGCGTAATGAGACAGACAAATGATGCGGCGATAGTATGTATGACTGAACGATAAACGATCACCTGTTGTGTTTTTCTCTTAGATTCTATTGACGTGATAATACATAGTCTACATTTGGTATGCCATCGCTCATCATTAATAAGTGATTATCTTGAACTTGATAACTTTCAATATTTTTTTGGTCGTAAACAATAGTGATCATTTTATTATCTTGGCGATAAACACCAGACTCTACTAAGGGTTCTTTTGAAAATTCTGGATTTTTATAAATGCTCGTCTTTGTCACTGATCCATCAGCGAACAAATTCAGGATAATCGCCGTACTATCACAGAAGGAGCAAGGCAACATACCCACATAATCACCAATCAAAGTGGCTTGTAGTGCACTGTCAGGATGTTGTTCTGCAACCATTGGCGAGCGGGATTCTTGTGTGCCATTAGTTGGACTTGCCGCTGCGATGAGTGACTCGCCTTCATCGTCGCTATTTATACTATCTGCCAAGTCGCTGCCCTCAGCGGCTCCGCTAGTCGCATTGGTATCGTAATTATCACTCAATGCTGTGCTATCAGTTGCTGATTGACTTGTAGGCGCATTATTGGTCATAGAAGTCTTGCCATCACAACCTACTAATAATATACAAACAGCCAGCAATGACAAGTACCCAAAACGTTTGAGAATGGTTGTGGAATCGAGTGACATAGCAAGAGAGTGAGTCATTATCATACCAATAATCAGCAAATATTATATAAATAGAGTCAGTATCTTCAAAGTAACCATAAGGTATACAGTGATGATAGCGTCCTTTTAATTACTTATCGTTGTCATAACGTCGCTGTAGCATTTATTTAAACTTGTCTTTGCGTATTTCTATAAACGAATGTGATTTTATCATTGAACAATATAAATTCTAAAACAAACACAGAGTCGTTAATATAGATAATAAGTATAAAGCAGATAGACGGCTAACTTTCAGCGACAAACGGATGTAAGATAACAAATCATCCACAATATTGTGTTGCACTTTTGTTGTGAGTATTTATGAGGAACCAGTATAAAAACTAGCATTTAAGAGGGTCATATAGTCGAGACACGTCAAAAATATAATGAAAAGTATCGAAAAAAGATAACGTTACACGGCAAGCAATAGAAAATTATCCCAGTAGCCTACCATGACATCTGTATTTTTTTGATTTAAATGAATGGTACAGATAAGATAATGAAGCCAATGTATTTTTAGAGGCATCTCAATAAAGAGTAGGGCTATCGCTGCGACAGATTGGGACGTAGGATACGCCAAAATATCAGGACATGAACAATAATTAATAGGCTAAAAAATATAAGTGACTGCTCAGGAATACTCAATCCTAAAAATCGCCATTCAACCGTTGCGCATTCTCCGGAGCCTGTCAACACTTCATTGAGCACTTGCTTCATGGGTAAAACGTCAAGCCAATAGTCAAGACCTGGGCCACACGAGGGAACTTGATCAGCAGGTAGGTGCTGTATCCAGACATGACGTGCCGCCACCCCAGTTGCCCAAACGATACCAGCTAAGCTGCCAAGCCATAATAATAGTTTGATAGCTTTTGATGTTGGGTTGAATAAGGCTGCAATAAGTGCAAAGCCGCCCATCACCATCAGTCCGACACGCTGAAAAATACAGAGTGGACAAGGTGAGAATCCCATATAACGCTGCAAAAAGAACAGCGCAAAGCTCATACCAATAGCGGTCATGATGACCAAAAACACTTGCAAGCTGCGATAAGTAGTCAATCGTTGCATGAGATAAGTACTCTTGTAAAATAGTTTAAATAGAGAAGTCAGTTGCTGGCAATCAATAAATGAACATTATCTATAGTGCTCTAAGAAACTCATAAAGTCTTCGGTTTCAGTGGCTTCAATTTCTGCTTGCTGCAAGATTGATTTTTCGGCCAATACTTCATATTTAGCTTGAGTGTTAGGGCTTAACGTTTGTTGCAATAAAGAGTCGCGGTGCTGATTGGCTAAAGTAAATCCAAGTTGCCAGAGACTGCCTAAACGCTTGCTATCCGCATTCACTTGCGCAGAGATAGTTGATTCGGAGTGTCCCGCTTTACCTTGCATCAAGGCTACAGCCGCACGATAATCATTACCGCCATAATAAGCATCAAGTAGTGCTGCGAGTGGTTGCATGCTAGTCAAATGTGCCAACATCCAGCTCTCAAGCGACTGTTCTGTGCCATTATTAAGAATATGTAAACCGTCACGGCGACCTTCATTGACCACACGTTCAAGATTAATTGCAAGCTCATCTTCTTCGTCAGGCATAAGATCAGGAGAGTCGTTCAGCAGACAATACAGTGCCATCACTTCTAAGAAGCAGGCGCTTGATAGGCGA
>JBBSUA010000298.1:0-3364 GCA_038235315.1 Pseudomonadales bacterium
ATAACCACAAATAATTTTTAAAATGGATAATTGGTTGGGTCGCACTTAACGATATAAACAAAAGAGCTGGGCTAAAAGCACCAGCCTACGAAATCCTGCCGATTTCGGGATATGTATTTATAATTAAGACTCACCGATAAAGAATTTATGGTTGTATAGTATTACAGAACTATCAAATTAACTCTTATCTAAACAGTTTATAACAATCATAAAAAACGCCAAGTGCAGAACACTTAGCGTTTTTACCGTTTTGCTTTAAGCGAAAAAGCTATTTACCATAAGTACATAAGTAAGCGCTTTCTACTTCAACTTTAACGTTAAACTTTTTATTAGCCTCAACGGTAAATGATTGACCATCAGTAAAGGTTTGCCATTCTTCGCTCTCTGGCAATTTAACGGTTAAAGCGCCACTGACCACGCTCATAGTCTCAAACTCACTAGTACCAAATTCATAATCACCAATTTCCATCACGCCGACGGTGGCAGGGAGAGTACCCGTTTGAAAGGCAATAGAAGTGACTTTATCATCAAAATACTGATTAACGCTTGGCATAATATTTCCTAAATGAGTTATGTTTTGTTATGAATACTGATTGATATCTTATAGACCCGCTTTGAGACTGGCTTCAATAAATTGATCCAAATCACCGTCCAATACTGCACCCGTATTAAAGGTTTCAACGCCAGTACGCAAGTCTTTTATACGTGAGTCATCAAGCACATAAGAGCGGATTTGACTGCCCCAACCGACGTCAGACTTGCCATCTTCGACGGCTTGTTGAGACTCCATACGTTTTTGCATCTCAAGCTCATAAAGCTTAGCCCGTAGCATTTTCATCGCGGTGGCTTTGTTACCATGTTGGCTACGTTCATTTTGACAGGTTACCACGACGCCACTGGGCTCATGCGTGATACGCACCGCTGAATCCGTAGTATTCACATGCTGTCCACCTGCCCCACTTGAGCGATAGGTGTCTATACGCAAATCAGCTGGATTGATATCAATATCAATATCGTCATCAATCTCAGGCGACACAAATACGGCAGCGAATGAGGTATGACGACCATTATTACTATCAAATGGTGATTTACGTACTAAGCGATGGACGCCAATCTCGGTACGTAACCAGCCAAAGGCGTAATCCCCTTTAATCTCGATGGTCGCCGACTTAATACCAGCGACGCCACCGGAAGATATTTCAATAACATCAACCTTGAAGCCATGCGCCTCTGCCCAGCGCGTATACATCCGCAATAGCATCTCAGCCCAATCTTGTGCCTCAGTGCCACCACTTCCCGATTGAATATCCAAGTAGCAGTTATTGGGATCCATCTCACCACTGAACATCCGACGAAACTCTAGATCTGCCACGCGCTTTTCGGCACTATCTAACTCTACTTGAACGTCTTTCAGCAGCGATTCGTCGTCCTCTTCTACGGCTAGCTCAAGCATTGCTGACGCATCTTCTAAAGTGGTCTCTAATGACACAACCACATCGATCACGCCATCGAGATGACTTTTTTCTTTATTAATCTTGGTCGCGCGTTCAGGATCATTCCACAGCTCAGGGTTTTCAAGCTCTAAATTGACTTCTTCTAAGCGCTCTTGCTTGCCGTCAAAGTCAAAGATACCTCCGTAGATCCTGTCCACGTTCAGATAAGTCTTTGATTTGTTCTTGATACGGATTGATTTCCATAAATTTTCCTAAAGGTATAAATAGCGTCTGTTGTTGGCTGGGTTTTTAACCTAGCTTCAAGACTTTGCAAATTTAAAATGCTGGGTTAAAAACCCAGCCTACGTGTAAATAATAACTTTTGATCAAAACTACATCGACCAATCTTCGACTGCCCAGCGATGTGCAAGTGCGTGGGCATGTAAGGCATCATCGGGAGAAACACAAATCGCTACATCAGCCCATGCCAGTAGTGGAATATCATTTTTGGAGTCCGAATAGGCATAGGTTTTCTCAAAGCTCATGCCTGCTAATTGCTGCTTATCAAGCCAATTATTCAGATGATAAATTTTACCTTCTTTAAAGTTTGGTTTGTCCATTAATTTACCTGTGTAGCGCTTATCGACGATTTCAAGCGGTGTGGCTAATACATGGCTCATCTCGATACCAAAACGCTGAGCGATGGCAGAGACCACAAAATCGTTAGTCGCTGATATGATGACTACGACATGACCCAACTCAATATGTTCACACAGTGTTGTCATAGCTTTAGGACGGATGTGTGATTCGATTTCAGCCTTAATGTAGTCCTCACGCAGCTCATGCAAACGCGCCATCGGCAGGCTGCTCAAAAACTGCGCGACAAATTCATTATACTCTGTCGCATTAAGCGTGCCTTCGATATAGTCATTGTAGAACTTCTGGTTGGCGGTGCGGTACTCAGCTTCATCAACAAGGCCATGCTTGACAATATACTCGCCCCACAAATAATCGCTATCAACATCTAGTAAGGTATGATCTAAGTCAAATAATGCTAAAGTGCGCGGCTTGTTCATTGTGTTAGCAACTGGCGTTTCGATAGGTGGCGTACTCATATAAAAAGTCTCGTTGAGGATAAATGAGAGGGTTTGGTCATATAGTTAAATCATTATAAGAGCGATACAGTGCTACTGGGGTATATTTTGCGTAGCATCTGTCAGCGTAGACACAGCAAGCAAGTAAAATGTATACCAGTAGCACGATTGTTATATTTGCATCCCTTTTATAATGACCTGACTATAGATAGATAAAATATTTAGCTGCTGCTAAAGTTCTTTATTCTGGCTGCTCGATTTCTGTTAGACCGTTTTTAAACTTTTGGCAACGCTCGGCATAATGAAGTGCAGATAGTTTTAGCATAGCTGCTTGCTCATCCGTTAATGTTTTGACGACTTTAGCTGGTGCGCCCATAACAAGAGAGTTATCTGGAATCTCTTTACCTTCAGTCACCAATGCTTTAGCACCAATGATACAGTTTTTACCGATTTTAGCATTATTAAGAATCACAGCACCAATACCAATCAAGCTATTGTCACCCACTTCACAGCCATGCAGCATCGCTAAATGCCCGATAGTGACATAATCACCAATTTTGACTTCGATACCCGCATCCGTATGGATCACACTATTTTCTTGGACATTGCTGTAGTCGCCGATATGGATACGCTCATTATCTCCGCGAATCACCGCACCAAACCAGACACTAGCTTGATGACCCAAATAAACGTCACCGATAACGCGTGCGGTATCCGCCACCCAACCGTTAAAAGGGACAGCAAACTCAGGTACTTTGTCTAAATATTGATAAATCATAATCATTCCTTAATTTTATTTTTCAGTTTTTAGTGAGCAGTCGTTAATAGTCGTTAATA
>JBBSUA010000299.1:0-3362 GCA_038235315.1 Pseudomonadales bacterium
ACCTTTTTCCTCGAATACCATGTCATCAAAATCTAACGCCTCAAACGCTGTTAAAAACAGCAACATTACGCCCTATTATTTCAATCATGTGGCTGCTATTACTGGTGCTGGTTCTGGCATGGGGCGCGAACTGGCTCGCCATTTAGCCAATATGGGGTGTCATTTAGCACTGTCAGATAACAATCCTGAACGCTTAGCGCATACGCAAGAGTTATTGGTTGGCTATGATGTCAAAATAACAGCGACCGTGTTGGATGTCTCAGACAAGTCGGCAGTTGATGCGTGGGCAGACAGCGTGATGGCACTGCATGGTAAAGTTAACTTTATCTTTAATAATGCAGGCGTAGCGATGTACTCTACAGTAGAAGGTAGCGGCATTGAAGAGCTTGAATGGGTAATGGATATTAACTTTTGGGGTGTAGTCTACGGCACCAAGGCATTCTTGCCATTAATCAAAAACAGCGTTAAACAAAGCGAAAGCAATGCTATTTTTTCTAAGAAAAATAAGCCGCGTCAATTTAATGAAAATGGTCATATTATCAATACCTCTAGTCTATTTGGACTGATTGCGCTCCCCTCTCAATCTGCCTACAATGCGAGCAAATTTGCAGTGCGTGGATTCACTGAAAGTCTGCGTCAAGAGCTTGATATTCAGCAATGCGGGGTTTTTGCAACTTGCGTGCATCCAGGCGGCATTAAGACCAATATTGCTAATAATGCCCGTGGTAATGACAGCTTGAGCACCATTGGTATGCTTAGCGGTAGCAAGGCTGTCAGTAACTTTAACAACTTATTGCGTTTTGATGCAAAAGATGCAGCTTGGATTATTTTGCAAGCTGCCGCAAATAATCAAGCACGTTGCCTCATTGGCAGTGATGCGAAGATGATGGACGGCATACAACGCGTTTTTCCAACGCATTATGGCAAAGTGGTGAATCGTATTACTAAGTTAACACTTAAGCTTAACCTCAGCCGCCGTGCCAAGCATAAGGCTGCTGAATAACTTTAAAACCTTCTAAAAACCCCAAACTTAGTTGTAAAAAAATCCCAGTCATTTAAAGTGACTGGGATTTTTATGATAGTCAAATCAGATCACGTTATTATAAATAACTTTTAAGGCAGCTTCATATCACCGTCGACCAACCAACCCATACGGCGCATAGCGAAGGCCACTAAACCAGCAATGATAGCTGGCAGTACAAACATGAGCAATATAATTGCTGTCCATAACTCAGTAGCACCCATCAACTCTTGTGAGGCTTCAATCACGCCAAACACCCCAACTAAACCCGCTGTTCCCATACCGGCACCCGTAGCTGTACACGCCAACTCAAAACCAACCGTAGCAATAGGTCCAACAATAGCACTAGCAATCACTGCGGGTAATAAAATCAAAGGTTTTCTAAGTACATTAGGGATTTGTAGCATGCTAGTACCTAGACCTTGTGATATCACCCCACTAAAGCCGTTGTCTTTATAACTGGCGACTGCAAAGCCAATCATATGCGCCGCGCAGCCGACGACAGCAGCGCCCCCTGCTACACCACCAAGACCAATAGCAATACAGATAGCAGCGCTCGATGTTGGTAACGTCAATAAAATACCGACGACGACTGCAATAACAATACCCATCAATAGCGGCTGTAACGTCGTTGCTGCTTGAATACCTTGACCAATAGCATTGACCGCTGCGACCACAGGTGGATTGAGTAGCACACAAACCCCTAACGCTACTGTACAGACTACCAACGGCACTAGTAAGATATCAAGTTTGGTCTTGCCAGCGACCCAAGTACCCGCCCGATAAGCGAAAACAGAAGATAAATATGCCCCAATCGGATTACCCGGTAATGCTAAAAAAGTCGCAGGTCCAGCCTCTTGTGGTATAAATAATGTCCCTGCCATTAGTGCCTCAGAGTGAGCACCTAACATCCCTGCTACCAAGCAGCTAAGCATCACTAACGTTGGCGCTTTTAGATAATAAGCTATGCCAACACCAATCCCAGCACCCATCAATACCGAAGCCAGTTTACCAACGGCAATCAGTGCTGGCAGCTGTAACCAACCGCCAATCTGCGAGATGATAAGTCCAGCGATCAAGGTCACAAATAACCCTAACGCCATACCTGTAAAAGCATCAATAAAGTACTTTTGAAAAAATAATTTAATCCTACTTGTAGGTACTGCGGCTGTATCAGATGAGTTCATCGTCGCGCTCTTTATGTGGTTTTTAATAAAATTTGTTGATATAAAATGGGCTAAAAAAATGGCATAAAAAAAGCGTCCTTGTGACGCTTCTCTTTACTCAATCATATCAAATTTTTAATCTTAGCGACGCTGTTCGACGATAATAGAGTCAATGCCATTATTCTGCAAACGCTGCTGAGCACTCGTTACTGCTTGACGATTATTCATCGGGCGCGAAATAACTTGATAAATCGGGGCGCCACTACTTGTCACATTTTTGACGACTTTGGCATCAACACCAGCCATCAATACTTGCGCTCGACGGCGATCAGCTTCATCAGCGTTACCAAAACTATTGATTTGCAAGATATAGGTCGGCGCTGGAGTGGCTCGTTGTACTGTAGCTGTGTTTGCCGATGCTGTATTAGCGCTATTATTGCTATTACTAGCCGGTGTCCCATCGTACGTCGCATTTTCTTCTACGATAACAATATCATTGTCATTATTCTGATTATTACCTGACTCAATAGTCGTACTTTCATTGACGCCAAAGTTACCACCGTCATTATTGTTCTCAGGTTGCGTGATCACGACATCAGGCTCAAAAGCTTCAATATTGGCGATTTGATTATTATCTGACTCATCAATAGCTTCATCAGGAATGGTCGCCATTTCTTGATTGGGCAAAATATCATAAAACTCATAATCGCCATTATCAGTATCGGTATCGACACGTTGCTCTACTTGCCGATCAGCATCAGCTGCCGGCGCGCCCGCAGGACTAAAGTTAAACAAAGGCGATAGGTATAAAAACACCCCAATCATCAGAGTCAATAACGCACCAACGAACATCCATAATAAGCCTGATAAACTACTGGATTTGCGCTTTTCAGTGGCGCCTTTTGGTTTTTTGGCTAACATGGATCGTATTCTCCCTACCGAATCTGTCTATTTATCTATGATGATCAGCTAGTTTCACAACAGCTGCTATAAGTCTTTTTATCTATACTTTCAATGAAGCATAAGCGTAATTACATACTAGACGGTGCAGATAAGCCCAATAAGTTTAATCCATTTGCCAATACTTGCCGAACTGCTTTTGATAACCGCAAACGCGCCTGCATCAACGCTATCTCGTCTTGAGTGGGCGTCTCTCCAGAAGTCAGACTCACTGG
>JBBSUA010000300.1:0-3355 GCA_038235315.1 Pseudomonadales bacterium
CAAATCGTCAATCTAAATCAGTTGAATCTAAGTGGTGTGTTAAAAGGTCAGCCACTGGGTGCTAAAGGAAGCCTAGCGGCTAAGCTAAACTTGCCAGAAGATTTAGCCAGCTACTTCAAGCGTTTGCAAGCTCAAGATGCTCAGGCGCAATATAAGCAAGTCAATGCGTTAATTGACAGCCTTAATGCTGATAATCTAGTGCTACGTTGGGGTGACAACTATCTGACGGCTAATGGCAATGCGAGACAGTTACAAGCAAAGATAAACATCACTAGCCTTGATCAACTCTCAGAAAAACTTTCAGGTAAAGTGACTGGCGGTGCCACCTTGTCGCAGCCAGTAGGTCAAGCACTACCAACTATTTATATTGATTTGGTAGGTGAGCGTATTGCATTGCCTGGATTTATATTGCGCCAAGGTCGCATACGCGGCAAAGTAGTCAATCTAGCCAACAGTCCAAGTCAGCTTATTATCACTGCAGAAGGCTTAGATGCCGCTGGACAAACTTTTAAAAGTGTTAATGCTTCTTTTAACGGTACTGAGCAGTCTCATATCGTGGATATTGATGTGGCAAATGAGAAGCTTAGTATCTCAGCACGCCTAAAAGGTGGTTTTAATAGGAATCAGCTGAGCTGGTCAGGTGTCATAGGTAAAGGTCGAGTACAGTCTAAATATGCCAGCTTAAATCAATTACAACCTGCGCAATTGATTGTTAATTTACCAAAAAGACAAAGTAATGGTAGCAGCGATCTAAAAGTACAGTTAGCAGCACATTGTTGGCAAGCTGAAGATCAGAGTGGCAAGTTATGTCTGCGTGAAAACTTAATGGCGTCAGCGGCTAGTGGTCAAGTTGATTTAGGTATACAAAAAATAGATACTTCGCTATTTTCAGTGTTTTTACCGAAAGATATTGATTGGCATGGCAAAATTAATGGTAAAGCTATTATTGGTTGGCAACGTGGTAAGCCACCAACCATTAATACGACGTTATATTCTGATAATGGCAAAATTGGTCTCATTCAAGATGGTGATGCTGCGGCTGTTACCTTACCTTATGAGCGTGTATCTCTCATTGCAATGTCCGTCCCTGAAGGTCTCAAACTGCGTATAGACATCAATACGGGTCGCGGCGCGCGCGGTTATGCCGAAGTGATCGTTGATCCGTACAAAACACCCAAGCCAATATCGGGTGCACTGGTACTTAATGAGCTTAACTTAGCTATTTTTAAACCTTTCTTTCCGGGTATGCGTGTGCTTGAAGGTAACATTACCATGGCAGGAGGTCTTGGGGGTACGCTAGACAAGCCACAGTTTTATGGTGATGTAAAACTCACTAATGGCCGCGTGGCTATGTTAGACATACCTGTCAACTTGTCTAAGATCAATGCCAATGCCAAAATACGTGGTACACAAGCGACTATAGATGGTAAGTTTAATAGTGGTAAAGGTACAGGTACACTGACAGGTACGGTAAACTGGCAGCAAAAGCTACAAGCGAAACTAAGCATTAAAGGCAAACGTTTGGTATTGACTCAGCCACCGTTGTTATTGGCCGAAATTAACCCCGATATTGATATTATCGTACGTCCAGAAGATCGCTACGTCAACATTGAAGGCGCGATAAGCGTTCCTTCTGCGACCATACGCCCTCCTGAGGCCAGTGAAGATATCATTACTCAGACTGAAGATGCGGTCGTGCTCGATAGACGTTTGATTGGCAATATTGAAGAAGTATTGGCAACCTCAAAACCGTGGTCGATCAATGCTGATATTGGTATCGATTTGGGTGATGATATTAACTTCCGTGGTTTTGGTGCCGTTATTCCATTGGCAGGCGCTTTAAATATCACTCAAAATGGTACGGGCGTGATGCGTGCGAAAGGGGTGGTTCAAGTAGCCCGTCGTACCAATATTGATGCTTTTGGACAAAAATTAGAGCTCAATTATGGTCAAGTACGTTTTGACGGTAATGTAATGAAGCCTAACTTGAGTATTGAAGCGGTCAAAATTATCAACGATAGTATAGTGGGTGTCAGAGTTACTGGCACTACTGAAAGCCCGAATATCGTGGTCTTCAACAACGCTGGCTTGACTCAGCAGCAAGCTATGAACGCTTTGGTCACGGGTCGTCTAAATGATGGTAGTGCCACTCAAATTAGTGAGCAAGGGTTCAAATCGCAAGTCACCAATAATTTAGCCGCAGCTGGACTTAACTTTGGGCTAAGTGGTACACGCAGCTTAACCAATCAAATAGGTCAAGCTTTTGGTTTACAGAGCTTGACGGTCGAGGCATCAGGCAACAGCGAAGATACCAATGTGAACGTGACTGGTTATGTGACCCCTGACTTGTACATCCGCTATGGCGTTGGTGTGTTCAATGCGCAAAACAGCTTATCTATTCGTTATCAGTTGACTCGCCGTATTTATGTCGAGGCAACCTCTGCAGCAGAAAACGCAGTTGATGTGGTATATAGTTGGAAGTTCTAACTTACAACTATATATCTTCTAAGATTCGCTTTTAGCTGTGATTATCATTAGCGAGCATTACCAATAGCTATTCTTGAGTATCAAAATTAAAAAACGCCTTTATAAAAGGCGTTTTTTGACAAAGGGATTAGCAGATATATTGTATGCTTCGAGAGCCAATCTTTAACATTGCCAAAAGTTATCAAAGACAGTTTAGCTATTTGGTTAAAATCAAACGGTTATTGCGGGTTAGACGTAGACGATATTCTTCGCCTTCATGCTCAATACGCACCTCTTTGGTCAGCGCAAATAGATGCTGAGACTGTAGAGTAGGCAATCGATTTTCACGACAGGTCAAGTAGCGAGAGATAACCATGCTCATAGTTAATTCCTTTTAAATAGTAAATTTCTGGTAGTAGTAAGTTATTGATATTGAATTATGATAATAAGTAGCGCTGAGTCAGACTTAACCTAAGCAACTTTATTAACGATAATCATTATCATTTAAAATTTACGCTTTCGCAAGTGTCTAAATCAAATAAAGCATAGTATTTATGTAAGCTTATGTAGATTTAGCTTCGTTTATTCTTATATTTCAAACTCAACAATTACTCGTATTGAAACTCTCAGCTCAAGGCGCTCTTATGGCAAACAGTAGTCAAAATGTGACGGTAGTTAATGTCGCCGTAGCAGTCATTCATTATCACGATCAATATTTGCTAGGGTTTCGTAGCCATAAGCAACATCAAGGCAATAGATACGAGTTTGTGGGTGGCAAAATAGATGTGGGTGAGACAGCGGCAGCAGCATTGATACGTGAGGTAAATGAGGAGGTCGGCATTGATATTGCTAATAATACTTGCGTAAGACTTGGTCGACTTCATCATGA
>JBBSUA010000301.1:0-3328 GCA_038235315.1 Pseudomonadales bacterium
CAATTCCAAGATAAGCTATTAGAGCAGCCACAGCAAACCATCGCGCATTTAAAGATGATATATGGCGCTCACCCTTGCAGTTGTGTTAGCGAGGGCGCGCGTCAAGACTTGTTAGGACTTATCGGCACTCTTAATAGAACGACAACTATATATAACCCATGTGATGTAACGGCAATCAAAGAAGCATCTACCCAGCCTTTAGCGCTTGAATCTTTTGGATTGACTGCTAAAGGCTATATTATTCATGTCGCGTCGTTCGATACGATGAAAGGTCATAAAGACTTATTAAGGGCTTATGCCAAAACCTCGCGATTACTACCTTTGGTATTGATAGGTAAAGGTCGTCTTGAAAACGAGATGAAGCAGTTGGCTATCGAATTAGGTATTGATAATGATGTTAAATTTTTAGGGTTTCAAAAAAATCCTTATCCGTTAATGGCAGCAGCAGCATTACTCGTACTCACATCAAAGTTTGAAGGTTTTGGCTATGTTATCGTTGAGGCGCAAGCATTAAAGGTACCAGTCATCAGTACAGATTGTCCGTTTGGTCCAAGAGAGCTATTGCCAGAGAAAAATTTAGTCGCTGTAGATGATATTGAAGCGTTGGCAATATTAATAGAGCAGGCTGTAATTAATCCTGAAAATTACACGGTGCCATTAGATCAGGCACTTTTGCCTAACCATATTGCTAATCAATATCTAAGATTTGGTCAAGTAGTAGAAAAAACAATTTATAAATAGTCTTGATATAACATTTTTATAAAGGTATTTATTTAATAGAGACCATCAAATAAATCTTTGGAGATTGGCGAATGATTAATGACAGGCACGCCATGCGCTTTATAAGTGCTACCTAGTAGATTAAAAGAAGGTACGATCCTATCAGTAACAGCTTTGTCTAGCTTACTTGGTGCGCTATTGTCATTATTCTCATAAAACCGTGGCTGATTGCTGTTTAGCAGATCAATGCCGTATAGATGAATGGCGCTAGCTTGTCGTGAAAAAGCCAATTGTGCGGCTACGTAAGCGACGGTTCCTGCCTCTACAAATCCATAAGTGACATCAAGAGAGACACCGATGGGGTCAGGTTTGTGATGACTATCAATGACAAAATTTGGATCATTAGCAAAGTAGGGTAAAGGCTTTTTCTTATTAAGTAGCTTCTTCTTAAAAGATAGTTTGCTAAACCAAAGCTTGTTTGATTTGACACCCCAAGGTCTATCCACTGGATACAATATGCGCATGGATTCATGATAAGTGCACATAATAGTAGACTGTGATACTGCCATCGCCTCAAACACGGCCAAAGTCGCATATAAAGACTGACCAACATAATACTTCTTTAAAATCTCAGGCTGATGCTGGATAAAGCGGGCGTCGCTAATGACCCAACCAACAACTTGAGTGAAATTATGCTGAGCAAGCAGACTAATACTACCATTGACAAAAATAGTAGGGGAATCCAATAGTTCTGAGAATGCCAAGTCAGCGATAGAGGGGCCAGAGGCGATAATGTTGACCGCTTGCTTATGCAGATTCTGCTCTACCTGATGGGCATCAAAAGCACAGATAGTAATAAGTTGATTGTCAATATCAAATTTGACGGTAGGAGGTAGTTGCAAGGTCAGTTCCATAGTATCTATCAAGCGTGTATTCCAATAGAATCTTCCAGTAATAGCTTTTAGCAGATCAGATAGTCAGTTTAATAGGTCTGGAGTAAGATGAACGTAGTAAGCACTGCTATTGCCAATGCTGTATCAGCCATGGACTCGGTTTTACGTGACGGTACCATTTACCGCTTCCACCATTAATAGCATCTGGTGGATTAATCTCACCATGGAAAATCACAATCTTTGCACCCTCTGGCAAATGAGGGACGCGTACAAAATTAAAAGGTATGGGTGCGACACACTGGTATTTGAAGCTGACGCACCACGTTTTATCCCAATATTCTAGATGATGATGCTCGCGTAGATAGTTAGACAAATAAGCTTGTTCATGGCGTACTTGTTGACGAATAGTCTCAAAATTGCGCTCAAAATTAGCCAGTAAGTCAGGATAAGTATTCGTTCCAAGCTTAAATCGATAAACTGAACTATTACCAATCATTCGCCAAGGCTTTTTCCAATCACGAATAATGACGACACTATCATCATACTTGGCCTGATAAGTAAAGAAGCTATCTATATTATCAACGATGACAATATCAATATCTAAAAATAACGCTATGCCTTTAAGATCATACAAATTTGGCTGAAAGGTGGTCAGCTTTTTCCAACCTCGCTCAGGCCCTGCGGGTAAATTTAACTCAGGTATCGGATAACAGTGTACGGCAGCATTGATACCAGTACTATCGTCAGTCAAACAGACCATTTGAAAATCTAAAGTTAAATGACGACTGACCATATTATAAAGACGATTGACGTATTCAGCACCATACTTATCACCCCATTTCATACAGATGATATAGCGCTGTTCAATGGCTGTATGATCGGTATTTATCGGAGTTGTCAAAGAGGATTCAGTTACATCAAGTGCCATAAGATACTCGTATTCAAATAAATAGAAAACTGATTATAAAGACAGGTTCGGATAATCAAACGTCCGTAATAGTATCGTGTAATTCAATTGCGTTGCTGTGTGCGTCGCGATTTGTGCGGACATATTCTGCTACTGCACTGGCACTGGCACGATAGGGATTGCCTAAAATTGGAATACGTTTAAAGCGCCTATAGCCCCACATGTAATGACTGCAATGGTTTTTAATCATCTGCTCCATACCGCGGTTTAGCGCATAGGTTGAAATGAGCGCATCGCGATGATAAAGCTCAGGCTCATCAAGCCTATAACAATGGATATCAAAACCGCGCCTATCATCACGACGTATACAAGATACGCCCACTAACGCACACTTGGTTTTGCTAGCAAGCTTTGAGGCAAGGGTACTGGTTAAGGTTTGAATGCCAAAAAACGGCACTATCACGCCCCCTGAAGGTTCAGGAACATGGTCTGGTAATATAATACTAAAACCACCTTGCTTGAGAGTTTTAAATATTGCCTTTACGCCGCTACCATCTGTTGGGACTAAAGTGGCATTAAGATGTTCGCGACCCTGAAGTATAAATTCATTAATAAGTTTACCTTCAACGGGCTTATACATAATAGTCGGTGAGCCAAATTGATTCAACCACGCATTCATAATCTCCCAAGTTCCTAAATGCGGTACGATAGCGAGCATACCATTAGGATTGGCAAGACCTTCTAACAAGATGTTTTCATTATGAACGTCATAAATCTGCGCGATGCTCCATTCGGGTGACATCGCCCA
>JBBSUA010000302.1:0-3328 GCA_038235315.1 Pseudomonadales bacterium
GGGCTAAGGCTCTTAATACTAAGATTGTAAATTAATCGGTATCGATTGTTTACTACTTCATTTAAAGCGGGTCGACTGATTAATCAAGAACATAGGTTAGCTTATGAGGTTCATGAAGGTGCTATCATCATTGTGTAGTGCCGATTCCATTATTGATGAGATAGTGATAGAACGAGGTATTGAGTAAACTAGCAATAACACTAACTTACAGCCGAAGATCCAAGTCCTCACTAGGGGAACCATTATAGTTCGCACAACGGGATCTATGAAAAATGAATTCAGACTAAAAAAAGACCGTAAACACTGGGGCTATAGCTGATTATTTAGTTCCTAATGTAGAAATCATACTCAAAATACTCATTTCACATGATAACTAAAACCTAAAATCCTCTCGAAATATTAATTACAAGTACACTCTCAAGTACACTAAGTTAATCAATATATCGCTACAAGCGTTATTATTATTAGATTTTAATATTAGAGCATGGTACCCACTACAGAAACCATACTTATCCCTATAAAAATTATTGCTTCCTATCCCTCACCTCTTTAAAAACTGACTTATTACTATTACTGTTAACTTTTTCTTACGCTTAAATGTTGGTTTTATAGAATCCATTTCTTTTTTGAATCTAATCCATTGACTAGGATGAGGGGTCTTGATCTGACCCACTTTAGAACTAATGCTTCGCCAGTATTTATCATAACTCGATAAATTCTTCTCAGTATGAAACCGCTGAGAAAGCTTATGTATATTAGAGCGAATCTCCTGTCGTTTATCTTTACTAATTGTAGGCTTTTTTGAATTAACAGTCAGACCAGTTACTGTTTTTCCTACACCATTAACAGAAGGACAAAAAATTGTTTGTTTGTTACGGTTTGGATGATGGTTTTTACGGAGAAGCATTAAATATATATTGGAGATAATATCTGTTTTTTGTCGATCAGTTAATAGTCGTGAGCTAAAGATAGTTATATCGTCGATGTATCTGCATATCAGCAGTACGTAATGTATTGATATTACTTTTCATTGACTATAGTAAGGTATTATTTTGCTTATAGCATAGTAAACCATAAATACAGAACATATGTTAAAGTACTAACAACCAATAACGCTAGCTAGATAGGAAACGTACTGCCATGGCTGGTATCAATAAATTAGAATTATCCGAAGCGGACATTATCAGTAAGTTCATTCTACCTGCTGTTATTAGCTCAGGCTGGGATGATATGACACAAATTCGTGAAGAGGTGAAGCTTCGTGATGGCAAGGTTATTGTCCGTGGTCAAATGGCAGTGCGTAAAACAGTTAAATCTGCTGATATTGTTCTTTATCATAAGCCTAATCTGCCGCTTGCTGTTATCGAGGCCAAAGCGAACAAACACTCTATTGGTAAAGGGATGCAGCAAGCGCTTGATTATGCTAGTTTGCTCGAAGTGCCGTTTGTTTTTTCGTCCAATGGTGATGGCTTTATTTTTCATGATAAAACCAATACTACTACCCTTGAAACAGAAATTTCATTAGCAGACTTCCCAACGCCAGCTGAGCTATGGGATAAGTACTGCCAGTGGAAAGGCTATACGCAGGCACAGCTGCCTATTATCACTCAAGACTATCATGATGATGGCAGTGGCAAATCACCGCGCTACTATCAGCTCCAAGCCATTAATAAGACCATAGAAGCCATCTCTCGTGGACAGAATCGCATCTTGCTCGTGATGGCAACAGGTACAGGCAAAACCTATACCGCTTTCCAGATTATTTGGCGTCTGTGGAAGGCTAGAGAGAAAAAGCGTATTTTGTTTTTAGCAGATCGCAATATTCTGGTCGACCAAACTCGAATTAATGACTTTCAACCTTTTGGTACTGCGATGACCAAAATAGAAGGCCGTACTGTTGATCCAGCCTTTGAGATTCATCTTGGCTTATATCAAGCATTAACAGGCCCAGAAGAGCATCAGAAAGCCTTTAAACAGGTTGCACCAGACTTCTTTGACCTGATTGTCATTGACGAGTGTCACCGAGGTAGCGCTGCTGAAGACAGTGCTTGGCGTGAGATACTTGAATACTTTAATAGCGCCACACAAGTCGGTTTGACGGCGACCCCTAAAGAAACTGAAGAAGTATCTAACTCTTATTACTTTGGCGATCCTGTTTATACCTATACCTTAAAACAGGGTATCGAAGATGGATTTTTAGCGCCTTATAAAGTAATTCGGGTTGATATTGATATCGATATGCAAGGCTGGCGTCCGACCAAAAGACAGACAGATAAGCATGGTGAATTGATTGATGATCGTATTTATAACCAAAAAGACTTTGATCGTACTTTAGTGATTGATGAACGAACTGAATTGGTGGCACAGACCATCACTAGCTACCTTCAGCGTACTGATCCAATGGCCAAAACCATTGTATTCTGTAATGATATTGATCATGCTGAACGAATGCGCCGTGCGCTGATTAACTGCAATCCAGAGCAGGTCAAAAAGAATGAAAAATATGTCATGAAAATCACGGGTGATGATGAGTTGGGCAAAGCCCAGCTTGATAACTTCATCAACCCCAAAAAGCCCTATCCAGTGATAGCGACGACTTCAGAGCTGATGACAACAGGTGTCGATGCCCAAACCTGTAAGCTAATCGTGCTAGATCAAAACATCAAATCGATGACCAAGTTTAAGCAGGTCATCGGTCGTGGCACCCGTATCAATGATAAATACGGTAAGCTTTGGTTTACGATTCTTGACTTCAAAAAAGCGACTGAGCTATTCGCAGATGAACGCTTTGATGGTATTCCTGAACGTATCATGACCGTGACGCCATCACAGATTAATGAAGGGAGTAATGAGCTGGACGAAGTGGTAGATGGTGAGTCAGACGCAGAATTAGATATTGCTAATGGGAATGATTTAGCCTACACAACCCAGAGTGATGATAGCGGCTTTGATTTAGGGGCTGGTATGAGTGATGATATCGGTGTCAGTGAGCGCGCGAAAAAATACCATGTGAAAGGCGTAACCGTGCAAGTAATGGCACAGCGTATTCAGTATTATGATACTGATGGTAAACTGGTCACCGAGTCCTTTCAGGACTATACTCGCAAAACCTTTACCAAGCAGTTCTCTAGTTTGGATGAGTTTACCAAACGTTGGAACGATACTGAGCGCAAACAAACCATTATTGATGAGCTGGCACATGCTGGTATTATTTGGGAAGCACTAGAGGAAGAGATCGGGGCAGATATGGATCCCTTCGATCTGATTTGTCATGTGGTTTATGATCAGCCACCTCTAACCCGTCGTGAACGTGCGAATGAAGTTAAAA
>JBBSUA010000303.1:0-3312 GCA_038235315.1 Pseudomonadales bacterium
GTCACTCACCCCAGCTTTTGCTGGCAAAGCGAAACGAGAGAGCTCAATATGCTTGTCATGAATGATTTTATTCAGCATCAAATACAGCTTACCTAACATAACTCCCGCTAGCGCAACTTTAGCATGACTGTTGTCAGCCTTAAGCTTTATGCACGCCCCATTTTCATCAAACTGTGGGGTGTTGATGGCACTGACTCCGAGGAGCAAAGGCTGTCTCAGTAATTCACTCACCGCTTGATTTAGCAATTGCGTACATAATGCCAAATAAGGCATACGCATCTCAGGTGCTAAACGCTCAAGCATGTTGTATTCGTCATGAAATACGATTTGCACATCGATACTGTCAAAGGCGCGGGTCGCTGATAGTCGAGAGGCGCTGTTAGTAAACTTACGGATACTATCGTTGACACTACTGCTAGAGGGCAAATCCTGAGACTTATTATTAACAGAGTCTAAACTTTCAGAAGTCGGAGTTTCAAGGTCGTCATTGGTATTTTGCTGCGACTTTAAGTAGGCGTTGAGCTCATCATGAATGGTTGGATTCACTCTATTTTTATCGTCATGCTCATCATTATCGCTGCGGTTGCTGTCATTGGCACTGTCATTGCCACTTGTCTTGCTATCATTAACCGCTGACTTAGTATTTGTAGACGGACGACTGTGAGTCAATTGCCCTGATTGAATATACTGCTCATGATGCAAGTCTTGAATATCACGACTCAATGCATTAATTTGTTCTTTAGTTGGACGTGCAATATAGCCATACAACAACCATAACAATAAATGAAGCAACAGGGAGCCAATAATAAAGGGCCACTGCATAGCGATAATTTCACCCTTACTAATGTCTTTTAGGGTTAATGACACGCTACCAATCACTGCATCGCCTTTGGTCGCTACTTGTCTGATGGTATCGCCTTGCTGCATCGGTGCGTTGCCGACCGGTACTAAGATATCATCATTATTATCTTTGATTAATATCCGTGCGACGTCTTGCTCGCTAGTATAGCGATTGGCAATGACACTAAGACTTACGCGGTCTTTATTCTCTAAAGACAGACGCGCCTCATCGATAAGCTGGGTGACCATCTGCTCACCCTTTTGCTCACGAATTTTGCTCAGTTGCTGATCGGTGCTGATGACCAACAGTAAAGCTTGCAAACAAAAACTGACCAGAACAATAATGGCAAACAACCCTTGCCGTGGCGCTAAATACGTCATGATATGTTAAACTTTTTTGAATAAGGGAAATTAAAAAACGAGGCTGTTGCTCATTTTTGAGAAGGATATACAGATAACAAATATAACGTGAACAAATGATCAACTCATATTGCCTACTATATCACCATAGTAGGTATCATAGGTTTTGCTATTATTATAAATTTGGCATAATTGCTTCATTCTAACGGCACTATGTTAATAGCACTGTTGATAGCGTTTTTCAATCGTGATAACCGTTTTTATCTAACTGTTGTACTTTGCGCGTCTTATATAGGCGCTGCACGGTAAAACTGTTATTATTCCCAATCTTATCTGAGCATACAAGGGACAATTGAGCCATGCCAAAAAATACACCTTATTCGTTACCAAAAGACAGCAAAGCATGGCAACAAGCCGTTGATTCTGTAGCGTCATTACTCCCTGATGATACCAATTTGCGTGATTTTGATGCGCTACAGTCTTTACCTGTATTTGCACTCATTGTCGTCTTACCTACTCACGCGCCTACGCTTGATATTCATCAGTATGTGCAGTCGTGGGTGGACGAGCAGCCGCACTGGCATCTAGTGACGGTAGCAGAGGATACAGAAGCTAATTTTGTCGATGTTTTGATTGATAATCCAATGGATCATACTACGATTGTACCCGCTTACGTCACTGCTGGTGAACGAACTAATAGTAGTGGCACTAGCACTAATGATAATGTCCCAAGTACAATAGCTAACCCTCCTTTTGTGCCGGCTCAAGTATTCCGCTATTTGCTCGTGCCCGTTACTGACACTTTGATGCATCCCGCCAAAAAAACGGCAGCCGCTCACATTATTGATGAACAATTAACCGCGCGCCTGCGTCATGATTTGGCACAGAACTATCTGGCACAAGACACTCAAACCGCGAGCACGATAGGCAGTGCTATACCTGATAGCTTGAACTTGGTTGACTGTCATATTTTGTCCGTTGGTCATATGCTGCGTACTCATAAGCTAGCGTGCTTTGATATGGATTCAACCTTGATTGAGCAGGAGGTCATCGTTGAGCTGGCCAAAACAGTAGGTATCGGTGAGCAAGTTGCCGAAATCACTGAGGCTGCTATGCGCGGTGAAATTGATTTTGATGAGTCTTTTGCTCAGCGTGTCGCCTTGCTAAAAGGTATTCCTACCACTGTGCTTGATGAGATTTGTACGCGCCTAACCTTGTCAACAGGTGCTCGCACAACTATTAGTGCTTTGAAAGCATTAGGCTATCATACGGTATTGGTCTCTGGAGGCTTTACCTATTTTGCCCGCTATATCGCTGAGCAACTGGGCATTGATGAGGTTTATGCCAATAGTTTGGATATTGATGAAGGCGAAGTGACTGGTCAAGTACAATTGCCTATCGTCAATGGTGCAAAAAAAGCCGCTATTGTTACCAGTACGGCTGAGCGTTTGGGTATCGATATGTCGCAAGTCGTCTGCGTCGGTGACGGTGCTAACGATCTCCCAATGATGGCAATCTCCGACTTGGGCGTTGCTTATAAAGCCAAATCTATCGTACAAGCGCGTGCGGATGCGGCTGTCAATGTCACTGGACTTGAAGGCGTGCTCTATGCGCTCGGCTACCCTGCGCTTATCCCTGCACAATAATATGATGCTATAACGACATACTCAAAAGCTGAGTTAGCCACCGTATGGTCAACTCAGCTTATTTTTAAACGCTATTTAAGTTAAAGGAATGTCCATGACGGCATCACAATCACCACGGCCAGATGCGCCGTCATTGAATACATCAGCCGAGGCCACGCCATTGAGCAAAGACAGTCCTAAGCAATTACTAGGTGTCTACATCAAAGGCATGGTAATGGGTGCAGCGGATATCGTCCCTGGCGTATCTGGTGGTACGATTGCACTGATCGCCGGTATATATCAGCGCCTGATTAACGCGTTAAGCAGTATCGGCCCTCATCTGTGGTCGATATTTCGTAAGCAAGGCGGTATTAAAGGTTTCCTTGCTATCTGGCGTCATGTTGATGCGACTTTTTTATTATGCTTAGTGCTGGGTATTGGCACCAGTATTATCACCTTAGCAGGAATTATCAAAGGCTTGTTAGAC
>JBBSUA010000304.1:0-3299 GCA_038235315.1 Pseudomonadales bacterium
ACGGTAAGCCGTCCCTTTAGCTAGCCCAAAGGCCTTACGTAACATGAACGAGTTAAGGTATTTGTCAGTACGATAGCAGACCTCTTTGAGATTACCAATTTGAACACGGCGCTCAGTAGCTTCATTGACATCGCGATAGGCTGCTAGCATGTTTTCCTGATTGACTGGTAAGTCTTTTTCTATTAACCACTGTGCTAAATGCATATCCAGTTCAATCGCCAATATAGCTGCTTGAATGGCCATACTACCAGTCTCTAATGCAGACTCTTTGGCAAGGCGTTCAAGTTTTTTGGCTTTGGGTAAGATTCGCTCCAGCTGCTGAGCTAATAATTTAAACTCTTCGCCGCCATAGAGTTGAGTCAGAAAGTATTTCGCCATAGGCTGATTCTTTGGCTGCTCAAACAAGGCACTATGGGTACGTTGGATACGCGCGCGCTGCCAATCTTGCACTTCGTTCAGCTTCGAATTAAGCTCAGCATCTTTGTGAAAGGAGAGTGCCCAATAATGGGTCAAATGGCGTTGCAGTTCTGATAAAGCAGACATGGCGAATAATCCTATTAAAATAACTAAATTTTTGATATCTAATTTTCAATAAATTAGACGAGCCTATAATACAGTAAACGCTGTAAGCTTACCGTCTTTATCCTTATGTATTTGCTCAATAATCATCAGCTCGCGCGCACAAAAAGGGTCAATAAAACTGCGCACGCTGTCAAGAGGTTTCATAGCGGTAAAACCTGCCTCAACGAAATCATATAGCAGCTCATAATTGAGATGATAGACCGTACTCTTTGCGAGCTGAAAAGCTTTTTGTAAAAAAAACGAATTAAGATATTTATCGGTAAGGTAGCAAACTTCTTGCAAGTCCTTAACCTGACTACGACGCTCTGCAGATTCATCAACAGTATTATAAGCAGTCATAACATTTTCTTCATTCGCAGGTAAGCCATTAGTAACCAGCCATTGAGCCAAATGCAAGTCTAATTCAATAGCCAAAACAGCGGCTTGAATCGCCATACTGCCTGTTTTTAAAACCGATTCTTTGATTAGACCCTCAAGTTTTTTCGCTTTAGGTAATATACGCGCTAATTGCACCGCTAAAAGCTTGAACTCCTTACCACCATAAAGCTGAGTCAGAAAATAGTTTGCCATCAGCTGATTTTGTGGTTGTTCAAACAAATCGTTATGTGTGCGTTGAATACGAATACGTTGCCACGCTTGTACTTCATTTAATACGGTATTAAGGTCATGGTCCTCATGATGAGGCAATGCCCAGTAATGCGTCAGATGTTGTTGTAAATCTGAGAAAGCGGTCATGACAGCCAACCCTATATAATTTTAAATCACTAATGTTTGAGCATCAACTTTATGGTTGCTAATTACTGCTGATAATACATTACACAGTAAAAGAAAATATATAGTAATACAAATATCAAACGGTTACACAGCAAAGTTATCTAGACAGCAAGTGAGTGCTATTATGAAATCCTATAACATGAAAACGAACTTAACTTCATAGTGAGGATAAAATGTCTAAAAATAACAAAAAGCAGAAATCGCTCAAAGAACCCTTGAAAGCGGTAAGTGATCAGCTCGATACACCAGTCATGGCTCAGAGTGTGACGCCCAATCCATTGAGTGAGTTCTCATTAGACAATGATGCGCTTAGATTGGCCCTAGTCACCGCCCAGTTTGCCCTACGAGATACACGGCAACAGACGTCACCTTCTACTCATAAACCTACGGGTTTACTGGTGCTGGTTAATGGTATGGAGCAAGCAGGGAAGGGCACAGCAGTCAAGCAATTGCGCCAGTGGGTAGATCCACGATTATTAAAGGTTGAGGCGACCATTGGCTATCCGCCACTGGCTTATCAGCCTATTTGGCAAGCTCATACTAAAGCAATGCCACGTCATGGCGATGTCATGGTCTATTTTGGCAATTGGTATGCTGATTTGCTCTATAATGTCATACGTATGGTGGGCTCGAATAAAGATCGTGACAAATCCTCAAAAAAATCGAAAGAATTACCGATTACTGAGTGGCAAGTTTATCTACAGCAGCAGTTGATCGAGCTTGCAGCTTTTGAGCGTGATTTGGTCGCCAATCAGACTAGAGTATTAAAGTGTTGGTTCCATGTAGATGCTGATACCTTAAAAGAGCGCCTAAATGATGATGACGCGGATCCACAGTTTTTATATCAGATTGACTGGAGTGATGCTGAGGTAGTGGCACAATTCAATTTAGTTGCTACCGCCTTACTGCGTGAGCAAGAGGATTGGGTCATTATTGATGGTGGTGATAAAGATCAAGCAGCGACTAGTTTTTGTCATGAGGTGCTGCACGCTATGCAAGCGGCGTTAGTTAGTAGTCAAGAGCCAGTAGCGAATCAGGCATCTAACGTTTCTGAGCAAATTTCGCAGTCTATCGAATTTATCCCTGTTGATATTCCTAAATCATTAACCAAGATTAAAAACTCTGATTTGGATAAATCAGACTATCGTGAACAGTTGGCTGACAAGCAATCTCGGCTGGCTGAGCTGTTACGTATGCGTGGTGGTCGTCATGTGGTCTTTGCCTTCGAGGGCATGGACGCTGCGGGGAAGGGCGGTGCAATTAAACGTTTGGTCGCGCCACTTGATCCACGCGAGTATCAGGTCTATAACATCGGCGCGCCCATGCCATATGAGTTAGAGCATCCCTATCTTTGGCGGTTTTGGACCTGCTTACCTGATGAGCAGACTGATCGGATCAGCCGTATCGCGATCTTTGATCGTACTTGGTACGGTAGGGTAATGGTTGAGCGTATTGAACAGTTTGCTGACGATAGTGAGTGGCAGCGCGCCTACGATGAAATCAACCGTTTTGAGGCCGACTTAGTAGGCGCAGGGACATTAGTTATCAAGTACTGGTTGGCTATCGATAAAAAAGAGCAGCTAAAGCGTTTTGAAGATCGTGATGAGACCCCGCACAAACAGTTCAAACTTACGGATGATGACTGGCGCAATCGTGATAAGTGGGATGATTATGTGCAGGCTGCCGCTGACATGCTGGCACGCACTGATACCGATGTTGCACCCTGGTGTCTGATTGCGATCAATGATAAACGCCAAGCACGTCTAGAAGTATTGGATCATGCGATTAAACAGCTAGAAAATATATAGTCGATATATTTCAAAAGTGTTCTAGCACTACTGGGATGAATTTTGCGCAGCCTCTGTCAGCGTAGACACAGCAAGCAAGTAAAATTTATACCAGTAGTGCGTTTAATAGAGTCATAACCGTTTTGTTTTCAACTG
>JBBSUA010000305.1:0-3282 GCA_038235315.1 Pseudomonadales bacterium
TGATCACGGCGGTAAATGACACCACCTCGCTCAGTTTTAACGTCTCAAAAGCAAACTTCAAGGCGGCTTGTGCAGCCTCAGTAGCATACCCTTGACCCCAATAGTCTTTATGTAATCGCCAAGCAATCTCTACACAAGGCGCAAAAGATAGGTCAGCATGGGTGTTATTTAAACCGACAAAACCAATAAAGGTATCAGCTTTGTTTGAACCATCATTTAAACTTAGCGCCCAAAACCCCCAGCCATTATCCTTGATAAGCTGTTGGCATTTATTGGCAATGACATCACTCACTATAGAAGACAATAGCTTAGGAAAATAGCGCATAACTTCCGGATCAGCATTGATTTCAGCGAAAATCGGAAAATCACTTGCGTGCCATTGGCGTAGATAAAGACGTTGGGTTTGTAGGGTTTGGACATTCATAACGCATTATCTCGTCTTGCTAAAAAATAATTCACACATTCACTTTATACTGTAAATCTCGCGCCTCATCACCCGTCATACCTCGAAAACCCCAACAATGCGCAGGTTGCTCTTTTATCGTAATCTCAATATCTATCGGCATAATACCAAGCTGTGCTTGAATGTGTTGAAATAACGCTTTAATCAATGCTTTTTTGGTCTCAACTGTACGCCCCTCCATCATATTGATTTCAATGACCGTATAAGCAGTCGTTCTACCAGTAGGATAATAAAAATCCTCAACCTCTAATGGTATAAAGCGCTGCGCTCGCTTGTCTTCTGGCAACCCAAGTACCGACTGCATACATTCGTGAATGACGTTTGATAGCTTAACTTTGATAGGATTAAGGCTTTCTTTGATACCGTAGATAACAATCATAGTGGCTCTTATAAATGAGAAAACTTAAGTATAACGCACCTAATTAAGACCATCAGGCGGTATTAATATAGTGAGTTTACTACAAAAGTATTATAGCGCTATTGGTATGAATTTTACGCAGCCTCTGAGAACTCAGCACGCCAGTAAAATTTATACCAATAGCGCGTTTAAACTCTCATAACATTTTTATTTTCATCTGACTATAGTAATCCACTCAATAATACTAAACGTCCCTTTCCATAAACTTTCCACTTTTTTTGCATATTTTTTCTTCATGCGTAATCTACGATGCTATGTAAACCAAGCGATTGTATGCACAGTCGCCGATTAAATCATCACGCTGAGGAAATCGCATGCAAAAAACACTATTTATCAAAATATCTATCATCGCTGGTCTCTGTCTTATCTTTGCTATCGGTCTAAACCTATTTAGCGCGGTTATCTATGAGAGACAAAGCTATGCTGATTCAGTCGTCGCTGAGATTGCAGAGCAGCACGTCAATCCTCAAGAAATTATTACTCCGTTCATCGCTATCCCAACCACCATAACGCCTGCGTGCGTCGTAAATACAGAAGATAAAACTACTAAATGTGCAGCGTCCTACTCAATGCTTGCAACTGTCTTTGCCTCACAAACCGCCGCCTCCCAAAATCTGACGGTCAGCACCGATACATATCAGCGCGGTATTTATCATGCGACTAGCTATAACGGTGAGATAAAATTTGACCAACGCTATGCTTTAAGTCAAACGACTCAAGATTTAAATGGCTTAGATGTAGACGCCATCAATAGCACGGCTGACCCCAGCTCAAACCCTGTTAACACTGCCATAAATCCTAATGGAATAAGTACTGAAAAAGTGGTTACTCACTGGAATGATGCTAAATTAATTATCCCCGTATCGGATTTGCGCGGCGTTGCTACCCTGCCAACAGTGACCATTAACAAACAGTCAATCAAAGCCATGTATCCACAGCGTCCTATGCTCAAGGGCTTAACCTACGTTGAAGTCGCTCTTCCTCAAAGTGTGCTTGCCCAATTAAAACTAAGTGCTTTGACCCCTCAAAATGCAGTCAATCCTGCTGACGCAAGCTTCAACAGTCAGTCTTTAAATAGTAAAAGCATTAAGCCTATCGAAATTTTGATTGATCTGCCTTTATCAGGCATCAGTAACTTAAATACTGTACCGACAGGACAAAACTTCGAGCTGGCCATGCGTAGTAACTGGCACGCACCGAACTTCATTGGCAAAGCGCTACCCAATGCCAAAACTTTTAGCCCAAAGGGTTTTGATGCCAATTGGCAAAATCAATATCTTACAGTCGCTAATAATCAAGCTATATCACAATGCTTAGGGACGCCGAATAATCAATGTACTGTCACTAGTACTGCTTTTCTTAATAATGATAGTTACGCCTACAACTCCGAAGCAGCGATAGCAGTAGCAGATGCTGCGGTAACTAATGGTAGTAATACCGGCTTAAGCAATGTGAGTTTAAACAGCTTTGGGGTGAGTTTTGCTGAACCTAATGACGTCTATCTACAAACTGAACGCACAATGAAATACGCATTGCTATTAATACTGGTCTCATTCGGTACGTTCTTCTTGTTCGAAATCATTAAATCCAACCGCATTCATCCTATTCAGTATTTGTTGGTTGGCTGTGCCCTATTGGTCTTTTACGTCTTATTGCTACCACTGGCTGAGCAAATTGCTTTTTGGCAAGCCTATGCTATCGCTGCAAGTGCCTGTGTCGGTCTTATTGGATGGTATACCTATTATGTGCTTGGTGGCATGAAGCGCGCGGCTATATTTACGACTGTACTCGCGGGACTATACGCTGCGTTTTACGGCATCTTGACCACAGAAGATCTGAACTTATTGCTAGGCGCTGTATTCTGCTTTGTGCTGCTTGCCTGCGTGATGGTGATGACTCGTAAAATTGATTGGTATAAAATCGCTTAGTAATGATTCAAAAAATATCTCAAAAACGATACGGTACTGCTGGTATAAGCTTTTTGCAGCCTCTGTCTGCGTAGGCACAGCAAGCAAGAAAAACTTATGGCAGCAGTACCTTATGTATCGATATTACTTTTCATCGACTATATTAGCGAAAATATGAGCACTAATTTAACCACGAAACACAAAAAACCTCAGTTTTGAACTGAGTTTTTTTGACATTTGATAAATGTATTGTGTCTTAATAAAGAACAATAAAGAACAATCTTACACCCCGCCTGCTCCTTTGCTTGATGCCTCGCTGTTTTCTACCAGTATTGCAGCGGCGCTTTTTTTGAGGGTTGCCCACTGCCCATCGTCAACATAAATACCCTCTTTCCATGCGCGCTGATGAGTTGCATATAGCTCATCCGTTGATACTTTACGATCAAAATGTTGAATGTCTTTCTCGATATCAAAGTTAGATGTCGACATCTCAA
>JBBSUA010000306.1:0-3258 GCA_038235315.1 Pseudomonadales bacterium
ATCGATTATTTTGCCATATGTATTGATAATATCTTGAATCTGTTCGTAACTTAACATAAGCACTTTCCCCTTAACTTTTCGTAAACTAATTGCCATTCCCTTTTAGACTTTAAGCCTTTACTATAACTACATTTGATATCACTGTGATTGGACTAAAGTCATGCCCAAAACGAACAGAAAATCTGCTACTAAGTGGGGCATCATTGCCTTGATTGTTGTGGCACTTGCTGCCTTAGCTTACACGACCTTTAAACCCAAAGAAGTTGTACCCAACTATATTACCGCAAAAGCTGAAATTGGCGATATAGAAAACAACGTCATGGCGTCAGGTAAAGTCAAAGCCCTCAACACGGTAGATGTCGGGGCACAGGTGTCCGGTGAGGTCAAACGGTTGTTTGTTGAAGTCGGTGACGAAGTCAAAAAAGGCGACTTAATTGCGCAAATTGATCAAGTGACTCAAAAGAATAATCTAAGTAACGAACAGGCGAGCTTAGAACAAAGCGTCGCAGCATTGCAAAGCGCCCGTGCAGACTCACTGAGTCGGCAAGCAGGCCTAAAAAGTGCTTATGCTGATCTCAATAGTCGTCAATCTGAGCTAAAGCAAGTACAGTCGGACTTTGCACGTTTAAGTGGCTTAGTCGCCATTGATGCGATATCACAGCAAGAATATGACACTCAAGCGACTCGTGTTGCCACTGCCAAGTCTGCCGTTGAGAACGCGCGCGCAGCTATAGATACTGCAAAAGCGGCAATTGCAACGACCGACGCTGGTATCAACAGCCAACAAGCCGCACTGCGCAAATCACAAACCAACGTTGATACTGCGCAAGAAGATCTGAGTTATACCACTATCCGTGCACCCATAGCTGGTACGATAGTCTCTATCACCACTGAACAGGGCACAACTGTCAATGCCAATCAAACGGCACCAACTATCGTTACCTTAGCGGATTTATCGACCGTACGTATCAATGCACAAATCTCTGAGGCGGATGTGATTAACGTCAAACCAGACTTGCCCGTCTATTTTAATATCATTGGTAATCCTGATAAAAAGTACGATTCTACCCTCAAGGCTATTGAGCCTGCTCCTGAACGTATCAGTGATACTAGCTCAACTGATGCCGCTATTTATTACGTTGGCTATATTGAAGTGCCCAATACTGAGCGCCGCTTTCGTATTGACATGACGGCGCAAGTTTATATCGTTGTTAATCAGGCTAAGAATGCTTTGCTAATACCTTCTGCTGCCCTACAACCAGCTGGCAAATCTAAAAAACCTACGGATACTACTATCAGTGCCACTACCAACAGCGCTGCTAACAGTGATATTGGTAATAATGATGACACTACTACAGCAACCGTTCGTGTACTTAAAGCGGGTGGCGAAGTCGTTGTACAAACGGTAAAAGTAGGGATTAACAACCGCGTTAATGCGCAAATCCTAAGTGGTTTAATAGAAGGTGATGACGTCATCTTAGGTGAAGAAGACTCAGCTAAGGGTGGTAAAGGTGGACGACCTTTTTAAGCTAATAAAATAATCGTTGAATAGTAAACATCAAGATTTTGGCATTGCTTTATAGAAGCATAATGCTATAAACACAGTGATATAAGCAGTTTTGATATAGGCAGCATGGCAAATGAGTATCCAAGATTCCACCTCTAACCCCATAGCGGATGTTCCCTTGATGCAAGTCAAAGGGCTAATCAAAGAATTCAGCGCTGGTGAGCAAACTATTCGTGTTCTACACGATATTGATTTGACGATTAATCAAGGCGAAATGGTTGCCATCATTGGCCAATCTGGTTCAGGTAAGTCGACTTTGATGAACATTTTGGGCTGCTTAGATCAAGCAAGCGCAGGCGATTACAAAATATTTGGTAAATCAGTCAGTAAGCTTGATGCTGATGAGCTTGCCGAACTACGTCGTGAGCATTTTGGTTTTATTTTTCAGCGTTATCATTTATTGGGCGATATTAGCGCGCAAGATAACGTTTCTGTCCCTGCGGTTTATGCGGGGATGGACGGAAAAGCACGTAGCGAGCGTGCTGAGCAATTGCTGTCAGATTTAGGCTTAGCAGATAAACTTCATAACCGTCCAAATCAGCTCTCTGGTGGTCAGCAGCAGCGCGTATCTATCGCACGTGCGCTTATGAACGGTGGTGACATCATATTAGCCGATGAACCTACCGGCGCTTTGGACAGCAAGTCTGGCGAAGATGTGATGCAAATTTTGCATGGCTTAAAGGCAAAAGGTCATACTATTATCATGGTTACCCATGATCCCAATTTGGCAGCGCAAGCTGAGCGAGTCATTGAGCTAAAAGACGGTTATGTCATTGCTGATTATAAGACCTCGAATTACAAGCATATAGATATCCAACCAGAATCTATCCTTGGCCAACACCGAAAGAGCACTTTTGGCAGCTTTGTTGATCGCTTGTTTGAAGCGTTTAAAATGTCGCTACTGGCCATGCGTGCGCACAAGATGCGTACGCTATTAACCATGCTAGGTATCATCATTGGCATTGCGTCAGTAGTCTCTGTAGTAGGGCTCGGTAAAGGCTCACAGGCACAAATTTTATCTAGTATCAGCTCTCTTGGGACGAACACTATTACGGTGAGCGACGGCTATCCCTACGGTGATCCAAGACGACAATATAACGATGATAGCCTGACACCTGAGGATGCACAAGCTGTTGCCGATCAGCCTTACATCGTCAGTGTTAGCCCGCAGCTCGATAGCAATATGAATGTGCGCTACCGTAGCATTCAAGAAGCCGCTAGCGTCAGTGGTGTTGGTCAAGACTATCTTGATGTTACAGGCGAAACTTTAGCTCAAGGTCAAGGCTTCGATGATCAAAGTATCTTACGCCGAACCCAAGACGTTATTATTGATGATAGTGCCAAACAGACCTTTTTCCCTGATAATCCCAACCCTATTGGTGAAGTACTGCTTCTCGGTAGTGTGCCTGGGCGCGTGATTGGTGTGCTCGAACCCAATGATGGTGGTTTCGGCATGAACATCGACACACCTACTCTTTATATTCCTTATACCACGATGATGTCACGTATCAAAGGCAGTCCTTATATTGAGAGATTTGTAGCCCTCATCGGTGATAACATTTCATCCTCGGGCGCTGAATCTGCTATTTCTACCTTAATTGAAGGTCGTCATGGTGTCGATGACTTTCGCATACGCAACTCAGACTCTATCCGCGAAACTATTGAATCAACGACAACCGCTCTGACTTTGC
>JBBSUA010000307.1:0-3249 GCA_038235315.1 Pseudomonadales bacterium
AAATCGCCATCAAGATGGCCAACCGATATCTTTAAGCGCACTATCAGTGAGTAATTTGCCATCAAACCACCCAATAATAGTGAGTTGCCATGATGCAGATAGTATTCAAGTGGCTAACCAACTTGCCGCCTTGCGTTTGCAGCACAAGTTATCTCCCGTTATAGGTATGTTTTTATCGCCAGTATTGGCGACTCAAACTCATCCAGAAGCTGAACCACTTGGTTGGGAATCGTGGTCATTGCTGGCAGAGTTGTCAGATGTGCCCGTTATCGGTTTAGGTGGCTTGTCGCCATTGTTAGGCAAGCAGGCAAGCCGTTATGGCGCTACAAGCATCGCTGGTATTCGCCAGTTTTTGTTGGTTTAAAGTTTGAAGTGTAACTCAATGACAAAATAATGATAAGCTAAATAAACGTAAGAATAAGGCACAATGTTTCAGCATAAATATTTGTTTTTATTACGTTTTACACAACAGCAACTATCTGCTTATTAAAGGTCTTTATTAAAATATTACTTACAAACCGTTGCGTTTCCCTACATTGCCACACTACTTTAATAAGTGCTAAATCTTTATTATCAAACATGAAATTGCAAAGTATACGAACATATGGCTTTTATCTTTATTTTTAATATTAATTCTGAAAAATTAAAGCTATTGATCTGATTCTATTTTTAATAACCTAAAGCAATCACTTTATAACGCTTGAGTAAGAATAAAAAAATGTTACTTCTTAATAATTTATACAATCGCTAATGGTGTCAATATGAAAACCAATAAGTTACCTAGGTCAGCATGGACTGACTCGCAGGCAGCCGGTTCTCAGTCGCAGCAACACGGCCAATTAAGTACTGGGTATCTAACGGCAAATAATTTACAACGAACTGGCGATGCTAGTAACGATGCAAGTTACGAGCAAGAGTTATCAGAGCTTTTAGCCAACAATTACCGTTTCACTGTTTTAGATACTGAGTATGTAGAACGAGCCTGCAATGTAGAGACTGGTTATAAAAAACCGATTAAAGATAATAAGACGCTACTGTTAAATGCTTATCAGATGAATAAGCAGTCAGAGATGGTATCAAAAAATACAATGGTAGAAGATTTCGGAACAGACAGAATTTATAGTGCAGTATCAAAGTCCAAGCAGATTGCTGACATTCCAGAGCGAGTATTTATGAACGGTCTTATAAAGCATACTTTGATTGCATTGGCTATTATTGTGCCATTGGCAGCGTTCTCAGCCTATGCAGCACCACAAGTTAATCCTACTGTGGTGACTAGCAACGCAACCACCGATAAGACAGCGATAGAGACCTTAGCTATTGAGCCTTCTTCCATCATTCATAAGTCTTCAACGACGCCTACGACTGTAGATAGTGTTGATTTAGAGCAATATGCTGGCACGTGGTACGAGATAGGGCGTTTGCCAATGTATTTTCAGCGCAAGTGCGCTGGTGATGTGACAGCTACTTACACTAGTAAAACGGATGGCTCTGGCATTATCGTTCTGAATAAATGCACTGATGCAAACGGTGAGGGTATTACGGCTGAGGGGTTAGCAAAGCCAGTTGACGACACAGGCAGTAAGCTAAAAGTCACTTTTTTACCTTCTTGGATTCGTTGGTTACCAGTAGGTCGCGCTGATTATTGGGTGCTTGCTCGCGATGCAGACTATAAAACAGCATTGGTCGGTACACCTGACAACAAATATCTTTGGTTGCTGGCACGTTCACCTAATATTAGCCAACAGACCTATGCCAAGTATCGTCAAATTGCTCAAGAGCAAGGCTATGATCTAAAAGAATTCAAGCTGACTTCGCAAACCAATCAAACCGTTAAACTAACTCCTTAGTTAAAGATTGTATTGACGATATTTAGTACTTGATTTCTATTTATCAGAAGACAGTTATGAAGAGACAGCTTATTATTAAAAGGCAGCTCAATAGAGCTGTCTTTATTTTTATAGATTTTGAGTAGGCAGTTTTGAACCAAATTATATAGTGTAATAAAGGTTATTGTTTCATTATTATGCTTACTAAACCCAGTATAACTGGTTTGAATAGTGGTTATCACTGGCAAAATGTGACATTTTGAGCTAAAATCTAGACCAATTAATGATACGGATTGCGATTGTGGTTATGACTATAGCTATCTAGTTATTATTGCCTTATTAAAATAGCGATTAAGCTAAGCTTCTTATAATTTTACCCTCGCATATTTCTACTACCTGTCATACGTTTCCGATTTTTATTGACCCTATTTTACCGACCATAAGGATGTTCCTCGTGAGCCAAGCCAATACCTTACGCCAACTACATCAAGACCACTTGAGTAGCTATAATCAACAAGAGCAACAAGCCATTGAGCTAATTGGTCTATTGAATAAGCTATATACTGACAAAGATGTGCAAGTGACATTGTTTGGTGAAATGCTTGATAGTAGCTCAGTAGGACAAGTATTAGCGTTGCACCAAAAGACAGCCACACGAGAGCAAGGTGCCAAGCCTATCGCTGTTGCTGATACGTTAGCGATGGTCAAAGTATTGGCTGATAGTAATGATCTACAAGCAGCACAAGTAGATGTTGGTCAACTGATTGCTAACGACAGTGATATACAAGCGGCTTTGCAAGCTGTCAGTGGCGACAAGCACGCTATTAATGGCGCTGCTGATGTCGTGCTGTACGGTTTTGGTCGCATTGGTCGTATCTTAACTCGTTTATTACTAACGCAAGCATCAAGCGCGAAAGGGTTACAATTAAAGGCGATTGTAGTGCGCCCTGCCGCAGCTGGTGATCTTGCTAAACGCGTCTCCCTGCTTGAGCGTGACTCTATTCATGGCAGTTTTGCAGGTGGGGTTAGTATTGACGAAGACAATAACGGCATGATCATTAATGGTCGTTTTGTACAAGTTATTTATGCTAATGACCCTAGCGAGATTGACTATACCGCTTATGGTATCGATAATGCCTTAGTTATTGACAATACAGGTAAGTGGAAAGACGCAGCGGGCCTTGGCAAACATTTACAATCTAAAGGTGTCCAAAAAGTATTGCTCACCGCACCTGCTGACGGCGATATTAAAACCATTGTCTACGGTGTCAATAACGATACGGTTGGTGATGATACTATCGTTAGTGCAGCCAGCTGTACTACCAATGCGATCACGCCGATGCTAAAAGTAATTAACGATGAATACGGTATCGAAAATGGTCACGTTGAAACCATTCATTCTTTTACTAACGATCAGAAC
>JBBSUA010000308.1:0-3239 GCA_038235315.1 Pseudomonadales bacterium
AACTTGGCATAATCTACGCGCATCGATAGCACGATACCGATCAATTGATCATGATCAAACATAGCAATTTGACCTTCTGGGAAGGCATCAATTAAGGTGTTAATAGTTGTCTTTGACCAAGACCCGCCTAAATTGACATAGACTCGATCCATCAAGGCTTTTAGTTGGGGATAGTCTTTTTTCTTAATCTCAGCAATAGTTAAATGAAGATCGTCTAACTTTTCTATCTTACTCATAATAGTCCTATTTTATACATCTCGCGTTTGAATCACTGACAACGCTATCATGTTATATTTTAACTGCAATGGTAGTTCTATGCGGGTTGAATCATAAATGACCAGTAGCACAAAAATTTGTGTAACAAAAACTATAAATATGTACCAATGGAGCTACATAATCGTTACAATAATTAATTCATTTGTTTACAATGAGTTATAAACAGTGTTTGGCTGATTAGATCGGTATTAGGGTACTCGCTACTGAACACTTTTGGTGTAACTTAGACGCTACTCTCAAAAAATATTTTACCATTATCTTGAAAGCCAAAACTTCAGTACTCAGCATCGAAATTTAAAAGCTCTATTATTGCCCTTCACTGCGCACGTTATCATAACAAGCTGAACAACCAATGTAAGTTCAATGTGGTAAGCATTTGCTACGTTTTTGTGAATTATATTTTTCGTTTTTGGTTCCTTATATTTGAGAACCATGTAAGCGAATAATTTCTTAGGATATTCTTTTTATGCCTTTGCACCATACTAATGCGATCAGTATTTTAAAAAATATAGAAGAGTCAGCATTGATTCAGCTGGTTTATGTCAGTAGCTTGACATTACCGGGACGTTTGAGCACATCAATATTTGATGAAGTGGAAGGGCATGCTCGCGCCTATAACGACCAGCATAGCCTTACTGGTATTCTGTGCTATGGCAATGGGCACTTTTTACAATGTATTGAAGGTAGTAAATCGCAAGTATTGGCACTGCAGCAGCGGATAGCTGATGATAAACGTCATAAAAACGTTAAAGTACTGCTATTACAAACCATCGACCAACGCAGTTTTGTAGATTGGCGAATGCGGTTGCTGTTTTTGGAGCGTTGGATGTGGTCACCTGCAACCAAGCAGCAAGCCTCGCAATTGTCACCATTTTTGCCTTTTGCTCCACATAACTGGTCGTCCGAACGCACTGAACAGTTTTTGCAGACTGTTAAATATTTCGACACCCCGCCACATATCAAAGCAGCAGGCATTACTTATAATGCACTTGGCAATATGTTTCGTCATATCGCTGCACCGCATCAAGCTTTTTTAATCGTTCAGGGGTTTTTGGCTATACTTGTTGTGGTTGCCTTACTGCTATTATATTTTTAATATTCGTAGTTTGCCTATTAATAGTCCAATATAAAAATGACTTCAAGATTCATACTTGGCGTCATTTTTAATTCAGTTTGACACGTCCTAATTACATATCAAAAATCTTACCTCGATTCATAATATTATTAGGATCAAAAACTCTTTTAATATCCTTTAAATATTCAATCTCAGTAGCACTGCGGCTATATTGCAAATAAGGCTTTTTAGTCATGCCAACGCCATGTTCAGCCGATACTGAGCCGCCATATTTTTGTACCGTTTCAAATACGTATTTATTGACAACCTGACATTCTTCAAAAAACTCATCCTTACTCATATTTTCAGGTTTGAGAATATTCAGATGCAGATTGCCATCACCGATATGACCGAACCAACAGACTTCAAAATCAGGATAGTTGCTGCTGACAATGTAATCAATGTCATCAATAAAGTCAGGAACATGACTGATTAAAACAGACACATCGTTTTTATACGGAGTAAACACTGAAATGGTTTCGGAGATATATTCGCGTAGTTTCCATAACTCTGTCGCCTGCGCGATGATTTGACTCATCACACCATCAACAACCCAACCTTGCTCCATGCACTGCTCAAATATCGCCATCGCCTTATCCATGATAGGCTCGTAAGGGGATTCAAATTCAAGTAGCGTATAAAACTTAGTACGCGATTCGAACGGCTCTTGCACCTGCCCATGCGCCATGAGTTTCTCTATTGCCACACTATCAAAAAACTCAAAAGCGGTTAAATCAATCTGTGCCTGAAATGCAGACAACACGTTCATGACGTCAGTGAATTGATCCATACCAAGCACCATAACCGTCAACGCTTGTGGTGGACGCTCAAGTTTAATCTGTGCATGAGTGACCAACCCTAATGTGCCCTCGCTGCCAATGAATAACTGGCGCAAATCATAGCCGGTCGCGTTTTTGACCATGCCACGGTTGAGATGCAATATATCACCTTTACCAGTGACGACGGTCAGCCCCATAATCCATTGACGGGTCATGCCATAGCGAATCACTTTGATACCGCCAGCATTAGTGCCGATATTACCGCCCATTTGGCTAGAGCCTGCTGAGGCAAAATCAACGGGATAATATAAGTCCTTTGATTCTGCAAAGTGTTGTAGCTGCTGAGTGACCACACCTGCCTCAATCTCTACTAATCGATCTGCTGGATAATACTTACCAATATGATTCATTTTATCCATACTGACCACAATTTCACCATTGGCAGCGACTGCGCCAGCAGACAAACCCGTTCGACCACCGCTCGGCGTTAGCACTACGTTGTGCTCATTTGCCAATAGCACTAAGGCTTGTACTTGCTCAGTTGATTTTGGAAATACAATAGCAGCGGCTGCAGGCGCAAAATGCTTCGTCCAATCCTTACCCCAATGCTCTAAGCTCTCTGCATCAGTTTTGATTTGTGTAGTATCAAATTGATGAATGCTCGTCAGCAGCTCTAATATGGTTTGAACAGCGACAGTATTGACAGCTGCAACAGATTTAAGGGTTGTCTCATTGGTATCCGCTTGGTCTGCGGCATGAGTACGCTCGTGAGCAGGTCGGTTGTGCGTGGTCTGTGATACAGTCATAAGAGTCTCGGATTCAAAAAAAAGAGCAGTCGCAATGATAGCAACAACAAATAGAGATAAGGTAGTTTAACTGCAATATTATCACATCGCTAGCTTATATCTAGGTCAAACCAATCGTAAATCAAGCCATCATGGTATAAAATAGTAACCATTTATTTAAGCTTATCCTCTAACATCGGCGCTTAAATTTGTGTAAGATAATCAGATTGTATTCGTTTTAGATTTAACTTCACTCATCGCATACTATTTGCAAAATAGTTATAG
>JBBSUA010000309.1:0-3235 GCA_038235315.1 Pseudomonadales bacterium
AGCGACATGATAAGCTCCTACAATAGGGTTTTAAAGTTTTATTAAAAATAGGTTTAGAGGTTCATAATTAAAACAGTCGTTCAAAAATTACTATTTTTTATATGCTTGGTTTATAGTAAAAGTACCGCAGTATTTATGCAGTATTTATGCAGGATTAATAGCAGCAATTTGTTAAGCTAAATCGGCATCAAACAGCCGACACAAGGCTACGAAACGTGCTTGTATCTCTTTAAGATCGCCAATGCTATTTCCAGCAAAACGTACCGTTAGACTGTGACTGGTATTGGACTGTCGTAACACACCAAAGCCGTGCAAAAAATCCAAGCGTATCCCGTCAATGCAAGACAACTGAGTACCTACGGGTAACCACTGCTGTGCTTGTGCTGTGGTGATATGTGGGTCACTGATAAGGCAAGTACAAGAGGGCTGCTTGCATAAAGTTGTGCCAGTCGTAGCAGACTTCTTAATAGGATCTGCTATGAAAGTTGACGTGTTATTATCTATACCATCAACTAGAACCTGCAAATGATGACAGAAGGCTGTCAAGTGGTCGACTATGGTGCAATGAGCGTCTGTACTATTACCTAGTGGTAAATAATGATCAGCCGTACTCACCAAGCGGGGCAGAGTGCGAGTAATATCCGTCAATTGGTAAGGCGGCAAAATCGGTCTAAGCTCACCCCATGAATTGGTGGTCATAGGAGTTGTTTCGATAGCATTACTGTCAATAGTTATCTCCATAGGTGATGCCATACTGAGGTTGGCCGCAGTATGAGTTAACCAATGAAGGAGCCGCAAGCCAGCATACATCGCATCATCATAGACGATAAAGTAACCATCATTAAAAATAAAATGACCAGATAGCTCACCGGCAAATATAGCGTGACTATGATCAGTTTGTAATTGCTGACGTAAGAGACTGCTTCCAGTCCTCGTCATAATAGGAGAGGCACCAAGAGCGGTTAATAGTTTGGGGAGATGGTGTGAGCATTTAATATCATACAATACTTGCGGAGCGCTTGAGTCATCGCTAGGGCTTGAGCGTTCAGTTAACGCGACCTGAGCCAATAGATACAACAGATGATCAGGGGTGACAACCTTACCTCTATTATCGACGATCATTAATCTGTCGCCATCACCATCAAATGCTAAACCCATATCTGCTTCATTAACGATAACCGCTTGTTGTAGCTCGGCAAGACGATTGGGTTCAGTCGGGTCGGGGTTACCTGTGGGAAAATCGCCATCAGGCGTATCATTAAGCATGATAACGTGCTGACAAAAACGCTCAAATAAAGGATGAGCAATGTTGCTAGTTGCACCGTTTAAACAATCAATAACTATGGTTAGCGGTAGTTTTGAGTCAGTTTTTGATAGGGGCGTGCTAGTTGTTTTGCATAAAGGACGGCTATCATCTTTATTATTCTGATGGCTATAGGTGTGGATACGATTGAACACGCTGACCATAGCATCAATATAAGTCGTCGTTATTTGCCCAGCAGGCAAGACCTTATTATTGATGTTATCTTGAGCGCTGTTATTAGGCTTAAATGCGGCATTGCTTGGAGTATGACAAAGATACAGCTGTTGGTATAATTGTTGAATCGCAAGACTGCTAGGGGACGTATTAGCGACTAACCATTTTATACCCAATGTATCTTTAGCTGAGTGGCTCGCAGTGACCATAATGCCATGACCAGCATAGTGCTGTGCCCAAAATGCCATCATCGGTGTGGTAATGAGCCCTAAATGAATGACTGTCAGACCGTATTGCTGCAATATAGTTGCTAACGTCTGGGCGATAGTATCGCTACCACAACGCACGTCATAGCCGATAACGACGGTATTGTCTTTAATTTGATGAGTAGATTCAGCATTATTGAGTACAGTGCTATTTGGCACAGTATTATGATGATAAGTATTTTCGCCTTGAACATCATAGCTTTGAGAAGTATAAAGCTGCGCGAAGGCTTCACCCAGCGCATGTATAAAATCAACGGTAAAATACTGCTGGTCGCCACGAATATCATAAGCACGAAACAAGGACTGCTGGGCAGCAAAAAGCGGTAGAACGGTCATGTCTTTACTCCCATGTCCTTATGATCGATACAAATTAAATGCAGGTATTCAGGTGCGAGCAATGATTAGCCCTTACTGGCGTCCTGAATGTCCAAATCCGCCAGCACCACGTGCGCTCTCGTCGCTAAAATCAGTCACGACTTCAAATTCGGGACGTGCAACAGGTACAACAATGTATTGTGCCATTCGCTCTGCCGGATTGAGTACAAAGTCGTCTTGACTGCGATTCCACACACTCACCATCAATTCGCCTTGGTAATCGGCATCAATCAGCCCAACCAAATTACCCAGTACGATACCATGCTTATGACCGAGCCCTGAGCGTGGCAAAATCATACCAGCATAGTTGGGATCTGAGATATACACTGCCAATCCAGTACCAACCAAATGCGTTGCGCCAGCTTTGATCGTTAACGGCTCATCAATACAAGCACGCAGATCAATACCTGCCGAGCCATCGGTAGCCCGTGTCGGCAAAGAGAACGCGGCATCTTCAATAATTTTAGGATTTAGCACTTTGACTTGTACTGCTTGCATAATAGTCTCACTTAACAGTTAAACAGGTTTTTTTTTGCCATCTAGAAACTGTAACATCATTTATTAATTAAAGAATTAGAATACTTGCTAAGCCCAAAAATGACATAAAACCGACAATATCAGTAACGGTAGTCAAAATGACCGAGGCGGATAGTGCCGGATCAATATTCATATTTTTGAGCATTAATGGGATTGCGATACCAGAAGCGTTAGCAGCCGTCATATTAATAGCGATAGCACAGCCAATAACTGCGCTAATCTTAACATCCTGAAACCATATTTGTGCAATTATTGCTACGATTATCGCCCAAATGATACCGTTTATCGCGCCAACCCACAGCTCTTTATTAAATAACCATAAACGGTTGGAACCACCGATTTGACCCATCGCCATACCACGGATAACTATCGTTAACGTCTGCGAGCCTGCAATACCGCCCATACTGGCGACCACAGGCATCAATATCGCTAATGCAACGACTTTCGCCAATACTGCTTCAAACTGACCGATAACTGCCGCTGCTAAGAATGCGGTACATAAATTGATACCTAGCCATATGCTACGGCTTTTAGCGCTCGTAAGGATTGGCGCAAATAGCTCATCGTCTTGACTGACACC
>JBBSUA010000310.1:0-3226 GCA_038235315.1 Pseudomonadales bacterium
CCTGTTTTACACTATGTCACTGTGGTTCTATATTGAGTGTGCTACTTTTGAAGGATAGCAATACTGAAATAATGACCGTTAGCAACACTCAAGGAAGAGGAGATGGCTATGAGTAATGCAGAAAAAACAACAGTAGAAAGTAATGTCCGTCCAGAGTACGACATTGAGATTCAAAAAATAGCGGACTATGTCCTAAACTATTCTATAGATGATGAGTCTAAAAACAGTGCGGATGCATGGCAGACTGCGCGATATTGTTTGATGGACACGATTGGCTGTGGACTGCTGGCATTACGTTTCCCTGAATGCACTAAGCATTTAGGTCCCAACTGTTTGGATCAAATCACCCCTAATGGTGCACGGGTTCCAGGTACTTCTTATCGACTTGACCCTATAAAAGCAGCCTTTGATATTGGCTGTATTGTACGCTGGCTAGATTATAACGACACTTGGCTCGCGGCAGAATGGGGTCATCCCTCAGACAATCTAGGCGGTATTTTGGCAGTGGCTGACTATATCAGTCAACAAAATATCAGCAAAGGTCATGCCCCGCTCACAATACGCCATGTATTAGAGGCGATGATTATGGCGCACGAGATTCAAGGGGTACTTGCGCTTGATAACTCCTTTAACCGTGTGGGCTTAGATCACGTGTTCTTAGTTAAGTTAGCTTCAACTGCTGTGGTTGCCAAGCTTTATAATTTGTCTCGTGAACGTATTATGGCGGCCATCTCACAAGCATTGGTTGATGGTCAGGCACTACGTACTTATCGTCATGCGCCGAATGCGGGTAGCCGCAAATCGTGGGCAGCTGGTGATGCCACCAGTCGCGCGGTACGCTTAGTTGATATTACTTGTCGTGGTGAGATGGGTATACCTGGAGCACTATCCGCACCGCAATGGGGATTTTATGATGTGTTATTCAGCCATACCAACAGCGATTTAGCGACCAAGCCTGAGAGCGAACGACGCTTCACCTTCCAGCGTGAATTTGGCAGCTACGTGATGGAAAACGTGTTATTTAAACTCAGTTTCCCTGCCGAGTTCCATGCGCAAACGGCATGTGAGGCGGCGGTCATATTACATCCCCGTATTGAAAATAATGATATTGATGATATCGAAAGAATTGTATTGACCACTCACGAATCAGCCATCCGTATCATCTCCAAAGAAGGCACGCTAAACAATCCAGCTGATCGTGATCATTGCCTGCAATATATGGTGGCGGTGGCGTTATTGACGGGTGATCTCATGGCTGAGAATTATGAAGATGATTATCATGCGCTACATCATATACTGCTTGACGCGTTACGCCGTAAAATGGTGGTAGTAGAAGATGAGAGCTATTCAAAAGACTATCATGACCCAGAAAAACGCTCAATTGCCAATGCGATTCAGATCTTTTATAAAGACGGTACGAGTACCGATAAAGTGGCGATTGAATATCCGATCGGACATAAACGCCGACGCGCGGAAGGTATTCCCGTGCTAGAGGCGAAGTTCCAAGCGAGTCTTGCTACGCGCTTTGTAGACACTCGTTGTCAAGAGATCATTGCGCTGTGTGACGATCAAGCAACGTTAGAACAAACACCTGTTAATGAATTTATGGATTTGTTTATAACTAATTAAACCATTATTTGCTTATTATCAACAATATAGTCGATTCATTTCAAAACTGATAAAGTGCTACTGGAATATATTTTGCGCAGCATCTGTCAGCGTAGACACAGCAAGCAAGTAAAATGTATTCCAGTAGCACGCTTGTCAAACTTGTATCTCTTTTATTCTGAGCTTACTATAAGGGTCTGTCATATTTATGGCAGACCTTTATATTTTCAACGTCCAGTTTTTGCTTATTTTGAATGGTGAATTACCAAGGTATTGACTCCCCTGCCCAGTCAACGAAACTACCGGATTGTTCGGCAGTCATTTTAGCGAGGACATCAAGTAAGCATTCCGCGCTATAAGCTGGCGAGAATAAATGCCCTTCGGCGACATTGGATTGAAAGGGTGCTGACAGCTGAGTATTGACCGTACCCGGCTGCATGACCACCACACAGACTTCTTTGAGCGCCCGTTTCCATTCAATGCTTAGGTTTTTCATGCCCATATTCAGTGCTGCTTTGCTCATACGGTAGCTGTACCAGCCGCCCACTTGGTTGTCACTGATACTGCCTACTCGCGCTGATATCGTCGCAAAAATAGCAGGTTGGTCATGGCTGCGCTCAGACTTGGCCAACAGTGGTCTGATGTGTTTGGCAATTAGCAATCCCGCTAAGGCATTGATTTGCATGTTTTGCATAAAAAAATCAGTCTCAATTTGACGCAGTGCTTTTTCTGGTTGTGCGGTCTCGGTATGCAGTAGCCCGACACAGTTAACAACCCAATCAATATGAGTGCTTTGATTTTTAATGCTATCTATAGCCTGTATGATACTGTCTTCACTGCCGACATCCATTTGTACCCAATACAAATTGTCCGCTTCGATCTCCGGTACACTCCTATGATAAGTGGCAAAAACACGAATATTCGCCTGCTCATTAGCGGTAGTTTTTACCAACTGCTCAACCATAGCTTGTCCGATACCACCAGTACCGCCGATTATAAGATACGTTTTGTCTTTCATGCTGATTCCTTATTATAATTAATGCTAACTACAACCATAACAAACGCGCATTCATATTGATATTGCTGTTTGATATTACTATCATTTATGTATTGCATGCCATAAAAAAGCCGCTCATAGAGCGACTTAAGATAATTCAGGTTGAATGATGTTGAGACCACTTGTGATAGTTAATGTGCAGACTCTTTAGGCGTTATAGGCACTTCTTTATCATCGACATCAAATAGCTTACCTTCCGTAAAATAATCACCTTCAGTCAGCTCTATAATTACCGCAGGGCGTACTGAACGATCCTCGGTACCTGCGACAAATACTGACTGATTCTCTGAATTACCTATTTTTAGATGATTAAATAACAAATTTAGAGCAATGGCCATAATCGCTGTTGAGCTGATACCTGAATGGAAGATAGTAGCGAACCAGTCTGGAAATTGATCATAAAAAGTAGGTGCTGCAATGGGCAACATACCAAAACCGATAGAGGTCGCTACAATGATAAGATTCATGTTATTGGTGTAGCTAACTTGTGCCAGTGTGCGAATGCCACTAGCGGCAACCGTACCGAACAATACGATACCTGCGCCCCCTAATACGGCGGTA
>JBBSUA010000311.1:0-3226 GCA_038235315.1 Pseudomonadales bacterium
AGTATTGACAATGTTAAGAATGGCAGTTTTCCCTTGTCACGACCTTTAAATTTAGTGACTAAAGGTCAGCCAACACCCACAGTTCAGTCGTTAATTGATTTTGCACAGTCTGCCGGAAGTAAAGACCTAACCCTAGCGCAGTTTTTTGTACCAATAGTAGACTAATCCAAATGATAACCTCATCACAGGGATCCATTGATCAATGGTTGCGTCGCGGCTTTGGGTTGATGGCAATCGGCTGTGCATTGATTGTACTCTTCGTATTTGGGTTTTTATTCTGGCAAACCTTACCCATGTGGCAAGAAGCTCAGGTATTCAACTTCCTGACCGATCCAGCTTGGTATCCGTTAGAAGGTGAATTCGGTGCTTGGCCCATGATCGTTGCCAGTGTACTAGTCGTGCTAGGCGCGATATTAATTGCCTTGCCAGTTGGAATTGCCAGTGCCTTATTTCACTGTTATTACGCGCCGCGATCGATGGCGAGTGCGAATTATGTGGCACTGGTCTTATTAGCTGCAACACCTTCAGTAGTACTGGGACTGTGGGGATTGACGGTAATTGTGCCTCTTTTGGCACAATGGCATCCACCGGGTACAAGTTTGATAACGGCTGCTATGTTATTAGCGGTCATGATCGTCCCCACTATTGCTTTAACTTGCATTGCTAGCTTGCAAGCATTGCCAATATCATTACGCCAAGCAGCCTCTAGCTTAGGTTTGCGTCGCTCCACTGAGATTATATCGGTATTATTACCAGCGGCTAAGCACGGTATTTTTGGTGGCGTGATTTTAGCCATTGCCCGTGCCTTTGGTGAGACTATGGTGGTTCTAATGGTCGCAGGCAATGTGGTACAGATTTCAGGAAGTGTCTTCGATCCCGTGCGAGTACTTACCGCTAATATCGCCTTGGAGATGGCTTATGCCACCGGTCAACATCGCACCGCCCTATTCATGTCAGGCTTATTATTGATGCTACTAGTATCTATGTTGGCATTAATTGCTAGCCGCATCGCAAACCAGAGGGCTACATCGTGAGTAAAACAGCATGAGCAAAGCATTGTGAGTAAAGCATCGTGAGTAAAACAACGTCTGGGATGTTTTCATGGCTGGTATATGGACTAGCGCTGCTCATTCCCATAATATTGGGATGGCTGGTTTGGGATATAGTACGCTTGGGTTGGTCATCAGTGTCATGGATGTTTGTTAGCACTGAACCCATTAACTCAGGACGATCTGGTGGTATTTTACCAATTCTACTATCTACATCGTGGATTTTAGCCATTGCCTTAGCCACTGCTGTACCGCTTGGCTTAGGTACCGCTATTTGGCTCGCTGAATATCAGAATCAGGACAGTACCACGCGACGAGGTCGATGGATTCGTCTGTGTTTAGATACTCTCGCTGGTGTCCCCTCGATTGTCTTTGGATTGTTTGGTTATGCCTTTTTTTGCGTGTATCTAGGCTTTGGTTATTCGATACTTGCTGGTGGCTTGACGTTAGCTTGTATGATTTTGCCACTTTTTATTCGCATTTGTGAAGATGGTCTACGTGCTGTATCGTCAGATTGGCGTCGAGCGGGTGCTGCCTTGGGCATGAGCCATGCTAGAGTATTGTGGTCAGTATTACTGCCAGCAGCTACCCCTGCACTGATAGCAGGACTGATGTTATCGATTGGTCGCGCTAGTGCAGAGACAGCGGCTTTGTTATTTACTAGTGGCTATGTCAGCCGTTCTCCTGAGGGGGTTCTAGATTCAGGTCGCGCGCTCAGTGTACATATCTATGATCTTACTATGAATGTCACTGGTGGCAATTCGGCAGCCTATGCTACAGCGTTTGTGCTGATGCTGCTCATTATTTTGATTCATGGCATCACCCTGCTACTGTCTCATGTTTGGCTCAAAAAACAAGGTTTTATGTTATGACTAGTGCGCCTAATATCCCTTCTTTTTCAGTCCAGCCCATTAAGCTAGAAAAGGTATGCTGTGATCCGATTCCACACCTAAGCTTAAATGAGGTAAATGTCGCCTACAATGGGGCAACGGTATTACGTGACGTCTCATTCAAAGTTTATACCGGCTGTATTACGGCTTTAATTGGACCCTCAGGCTGTGGCAAAACGTCATTATTGTCTTCGATCAACCGCATGACTGATTTAATTTCAGGCGCGCAGGTGACTGGTTCAATTGAGTTTGATGGTCAAAATATCTTGGATCGTCAGATTGATTTACGTCAATTACGTCAACAGATTGGTATGGTGTTTCAAAAGCCAAATCCGTTTCCCCTATCGATTTATCGTAATTTAGAATTACCATTAAAAGAACAAGGTTTGCGCAACAAAGCAGACATTCGTCAACGTATTCAACAAGCCTTCGTTGATGTTGGCTTATGGGATGAGGTCAAGGATCGGCTACAGCAACCAGCGCTAGGTTTGTCCGGTGGGCAACAGCAACGGCTATGCATTGCACGCGCCTTGGTACTGCAACCTAAAATCTTATTAATGGATGAGCCTTGCAGTGCCTTAGATCCGTTATCATCGGCAGTCGTTGAGCAGCTAATTATGCGCTTACGTGGTAAATATACCGTAGTCATCGTGACTCACAATTTAGCCCAAGCCAAACGAATCGCTAATTATGTTGGATTTTTTTGGGTTAAGCAGCAAGCAGGCACCTTAATTGAGTTTAATCAAACCACCCATTTATTCGATACCCCACAACATGATTTGACTGCGGCTTATATTGCCGGGCTAGCAGGTTAAACCGTGATCATGGCAGTATTATTTGTTGAGAAGCAGTTACTTTTACCACAAGCGGCTTGGAAGTATATTATCAGTAGCTGATAATTTAATGTGAAAGAGTAGTTAGATAGCGCTACCAAGGTTCCAGCTGTGATTGAAGAGCGTTTGATCTCATGACAGTTACACAGAATTCGACATACTCTCTTAATTAGAGTATTCCCTCACTTTACTGCTGATTTTTTGGGCTGGAAAACTCTTACCAAGATAAGGTTTACATTTCATCGTGGTAAACCAAGCATCGTTCACCTTACCCTCTGACGAGTTGAAGCGAACATATATACCTTCACTATTTTTTGTAGCATACCAATGCTCATCATCAGACCCTGTCTCTATTTCGAAAAACTGCTCGTTTATGATACTACCTACTGTATAAATCTGTCCTTTCACAAAAAAAGTATTGCCATCAGCACACATTAGCTTATCTCCAGCATTA
>JBBSUA010000312.1:0-3209 GCA_038235315.1 Pseudomonadales bacterium
GGATAAAATGACAGCAATTATCAGTAATCTTGAGCTAGCAGACTTAAACCTGACGAACATAGCTGTCGATAATCCAATAAGCGTGGATAATCCGCCTTTGCTTATTCCCAATGCTAATCCTAGCCACTACATCAGCAATACTGGTGAAATTGATACACCGACTCAGCAAGTGCTAGAAAGTTCTGACTTCTGCGTCGCTTGGGAGGACAATATCAATGACACTCAGATCGATAAATTAGTAAACGACGGCTGGATAGTTATCGATAATGTCTTTAATAATAAAGCTTTGCTGGCTCTACAAGCGGAAAGTGGCTTTATAGATTATCGTGAGGCACAGCTTACTGCGGGTATTAGAGTGAGTGCTATTCGCGGTGATAAGATTCGCTGGATTAATAAAGACTTCTTTGCAGGATACTATTATCTACAAAGTATCAATGAGCTGGGTGCTTTACTCAATCGAACCCTATTTGCGGGTATTCGTCATAGTGAAGCCCACTATGCGTGCTACCCTATTGGTTTTGGCTATCAATGGCATAAAGACAATCCAATCAATCGTAATGAACGCATTATGTCAGCAGTTTTTTATATGAATGATGATTGGGAAACGAGCGATGGTGGCGCACTAGAAGTTATCGATAATCATGGTAGTCATCATGAGATCATGCCCGTCGCCAATCGCTTAATCATCTTCGATAGCAACCTAGAACATCAAGTACAAATTGCGCATCGTCAACGTTATTCTATCGCTACTTGGATGCGTTGCGATGGTCTAGTGCCTTTTGTTGAAAATGACAGTTAAGGTGCTGTTTATTAATACTATCACTATTTATTTTATTCACTTTAAAATTTATTCACTTTAAAATTTTTCTAAAAAAGGTTTTGCCATGTCCGACTCTAAAAAAATACTAACGCATCAACAAGCGACTTTGGATTTGAGTATCACTTTGCTTGAGCGCCCATCGGTAACTCCTGATGATGATGGTTGCCAAGATATTTTATCAGAGCGTTTGACTCAGGCAGGCTTTGAGTGCGAGTTCATGTATTTTGGTGATAGAGATCAGACTGGCGAGCATGCCGAGGTCAAAAATTTATGGGCGCGGCGCGGTACGACAGATCCAGTGATTTGTTTTGCTGGTCATACCGATGTAGTGCCTACAGGCGATGTCAAAAATTGGACTTATCCACCATTTACACCAACGCTTGCTGATGGTTACTTATGGGCGCGCGGAGCCGCTGATATGAAAACCGGTATTGCTGCGTTTACCGTAGCAGCTGAACGCTTTGTGGCTAATCATCCTGAACATAAGGGTTCGATTGCTTTTTTGATTACCTCTGATGAGGAAGGCCCCTCTATCAATGGCACGGTAAAAGTTATTGAAGCTTTAGAAGCACGACAAGAAAAAATAACTTATTGTTTAGTTGGTGAGCCATCAAGTACCGATACTCTCGGCGATATTATCAAAAACGGTCGTCGCGGCTCCTTAGGTGCGGTATTAACTGTCACTGGCAAGCAAGGTCACGTTGCTTATCCGCATTTGGCGAGTAATCCAATTCATGCCGCCTTGCCAGCATTAGCCGAACTGACCGCTGCAACTTGGGATAATGGTAATGACTACTTTCCTGCGACTTCCTTGCAAATATCCAATATTAATAGTGGTACTGGTGCAACCAACGTCATTCCGGAAACGTTGGATATGGTATTTAACTTTCGTTTCTCAACTGAAACCACAGAAGATGAGCTGAAAGCGAAAACGCACGCGATATTTGATAAGCACTTTAAAGACAGCCACTTTGAGGACAGCAAAGCCAATTATGAAATCAATTGGAAATTATCAGGTCAGCCATTTTTAACGCCTGAAGGCAAGTTAGTATCCGCATGTCAGCATGCAATTAAGTCAGTAACGGGAACTGATACCACTCTATCTACTTCTGGTGGCACATCTGACGGTCGCTTTATTGCCCCAACAGGCGCGCAAGTGGTTGAACTCGGTGTACGTAACGCGACTATTCATCAAGTTGATGAAAAAGTTGAAGTAGACGATTTGGGTAAGTTGGCGCAGATATATGAGGGAATTTTAGAAGGGTTGCTTTTAAATGAATAAGCCATTTTTTGATTTTAAATTTAAAGATCTCGAAATTAGTATTACTGAAAGTGGATTAGTTTGGTATTGGCTAACCGATAGCTTTTTTTGGCTAAATGTCGGTGATGAAAAGCTTTTTCAGTTCAGCGATGAGGTTCTTAAAATTTGGTCAAAAAGTGGGTATCCTTTACCTACTTACTCTTTTGAAAAATGTATGAGTTATCCTTTAATCAGGCTTTGGGAGGATACGATAAATATTCTACCTACTATAATGGAGCCTGTTCCTATTGAGTTTCACAAACTATTTATGCAGCCCTTTGATATAATCGATAGTTATTCAGAAAAATGGGAAGCCTATAGTCGGCTGCAAGAGCAAAAAATTAGATATAGCAAGCATGGTTTGCCATTTAATAAACCTTTCTTTTTTGATAATCACATATTGAATACTTGGTACATTGTAGGTGATCCCAATTTACACTTTTGGCGTTACAAAGATGATATGTGGTTTACTTGGGACTTCACTAATCATTTTGAAATAGATGAGAATACTCAACAGCAAGTTAACGTGTGGGCAGCAACGAAAGGAACCTATCACTTACCGTTTGATGAATTTATGCGAGAATTTAATAGCTTTAACAATAGAGTTATATCCGAAATGAAAATTAGGATTAATACTATTTTAAATTCTACAGAGCTTCAGAAACTTTATCCTGAAAACTATGACTTTGATAATTTAATACAAGATCATGAAAAGCGTAAAAACACCTTAGAGCGGGCAATTAAAAATTATTCATCACCATTTGATTGGGAAGAGCTAGTTGAGCATCATAGACAGGCAGGAATCATTTTATAATAAGTTGTCTAGCCTATTTTAATAGGCGGGTTACGCTTGAGCTAACCCACCCTACAATTTAATTTTTAGCCTTACTAAACACTAATATAAAGGTCAACTTGACCGTACTCTAAATTACCATCGATATATTGCTCAAAGTCGACGTTGAAAGCTCTGACATGCTCACAGCTTGAGCTATTAAAATACTCCGAAACCTTTTCCCAAGCATTCATCACCGTATTAGGCATATAGCCTTGCTCAGAAAATAGCAAATAATTTCCTGCAGGAATTGTCAC
>JBBSUA010000313.1:0-3208 GCA_038235315.1 Pseudomonadales bacterium
AAATATGACTGTCATTAATTTTTAATAAAGAAGTGACATATCTGAAAGGTACGCAAACTATTCAGGTATTTCATGCTATTTACTCATGTTTAATGAGGAAAAGGGACATCTTATGATTTCAGCGGCTATAGTTGGCGGAACAGGATACACAGGTATCGAACTTATTCGCCTGTTGTCTGCGCATCCTGAAGTGTCTATTGATTTGCTAACATCGCGTAGTGAAGCTGGTACGCGTGCTGATGAGATATTTCCTAGTTTACGCGGTATCTCTGACCTTGTGTTTAGTGACTTAGGTGATGACACTTTAACTGCGCTACAGAACTGTGATGTGGTTTTCTTTGCTACACCACATGGGGTGGCAATGAAACAGGCAGAGGCATTAACTAAAGCTGGTGTTAAAGTGATTGATTTAGCAGCGGACTTTCGCTTGCAGTCGTTAGCTGACTTTGAGCATTGGTATCAGCAGTCGCATGCCTGCCCTGAATTGTTAAAGACAGCTGTTTATGGCTTACCTGAATTGAACCGTCATAAGCTTGCTAGCGCTATGGTTGTAGGTAATCCTGGTTGTTATCCAACCACTGCTATTTTGGGTTTAAAGCCGATTATTGACACACAAAACAAGCAAGCAACACGGCTTATTGAGTCACGTGTTATTATCGATGCTAAGTCAGGAGTATCAGGTGCCGGACGCCAAGCAAGTTTGGCATTGAATTATGCAGAGACTACGGACAATTTTAAGGCTTATGGGGTCACAGGTCATCGTCACTTACCAGAGATTGAGCAGGGCGTAGTGCAGTTACTTAACAGTCAGTTCAGTCAACGTATTCGTTTTTTACCACATTTAGTACCGATGATACGCGGAATGTTTAGCTCTATTCATATGGAGCTTACTGACGCCGGTAAGAACGTTGACTGGCAACATGAGTTTGAGAGCAGCTATGCTCAAGAGATTTTTATTGACGTGATGCCACAGGGAATCTATCCTGATACTCGTAGTGTGCGTGCCAGTAACCGTCTGCGTATCGCTGTCTATCAAGATAACAGTCGTGCTGAATTGACGGTGATGGTCGTTCAAGATAATTTGGTCAAAGGTGCAGCAGGACAGGCAGTGCAGAACATGAATGTGATGTTTGGTCTTGATGAGTCATTGGGATTAAACTTTGCACCAATCGTACCTTAGACTATAAACTTGCTTTAGTAGCCGCTTTCAATCGTAAGCTATCGCTTTGATAGCATAGCGACTTTACTGTTGAGTCATCCCGCTTTCAGCGCTGCACTAGGTATTAACCCTGAATTCCGTTATAATATCTCGCCTTCACTGTTAAGAGATATCTACTAGATGCGTGTTAAGACTGCCCTCCGCTTGCGCTCGCAGCCAGTACAATCATCGTGCTACGATTATGCATTTTTATCATCTGACGCAGCTATCTCTGAATTTTCACATTCTGAAAGTACAGAGCAGTCGCCAAATAATAGGATTTATCTTATAAAAAGCAGTCGAAATATTGGTAGTAGGCAGCAAGGTGCAGGTACGTGGCTGCTGGCATTATTCGTAGTGGCTATATTAGTGACTGCGGTAGTTGCGCTATTACTTGGTCATAAGTTGGGTTATCAACGTGGCTACCATGTATTGCAGACAGAAACTCAGCAGGCGACTATTGATGGTCAGCAAGCGACTAATGAACTCAAAGACTTACGTATTAGCGATAAGATTTTGACCAATCAGGTTGCGACTGCTAAGCAGGAACTTACTATCAGTTTGGCGAATTTAGATGAGTTTCGTCAGAACCAAGAGGAATTAAAGGTCAATAGCAGGCAAGTCTCACAGCTGAATGAGATGTATGCTGAGTTTATTGCCAAGCAAGGTGGTATGCCGTTACGGATACTAGGTGCTAAGATTGAACCCTTACCAGAAAATGCTTTTGAATATGGTTTTGATGTCGGTATGCTTAGTAAGGACGGTCAAGCTAAAAATTTAAAAATAACATTAACCTTACAAAATAACGATGATTTTATAGAAGTGCCATTAGATCCTGCGAGCTATGCGATTGAAGGAATTGTACGCATCCGTGGTCGTTTTGTGATGCCCGCAGGGTTTAAACCTTTGCAGGTTAAACTAAACTTAACCGCAGGCGATCAAGCAATCGAACAGCTTTATGATTGGAAGCTTGGCGATATGGTTGATAGTATGCCACTATCGCTTTCAGATTTGCCAGAAGTAGATCAAAATCCCATTGATGCTCCAGCAATCTAGTATGCATTCTGTATTTTACTTTCCTAATAAATTTTACTAGTGAAATTATCTTAACTATGAGTATAAAACAAACGTTAGTACATAATGAATCAATTGTTTGTGACTGGCATTTTCCAAGTATGCCAGCAGGTCACCGTGCCCAAGGTGATGACACTGAACACGAAACAACGCCACAAGCGGATGTCATGGTTGCAGAGCCTGAAGTGGCAAAGCCGCCGATGTATGCGGTGGTGATGTATAATGACAACTATACACCGATGGAATTTGTAGTGTACGTACTACAGTCAGAATTTCGTCACAGTGTTGATTCGGCTGTTGAAGTTATGCTGACGATTCATAACAACAGCAAAGGTATTGCTGGTATTTATCCTAAAGATATTGCTGAAACTAAAGCCAAAAAAGTCAATAGTCTTGCTCATCGCGAAGGTTATCCGTTACTCACTCAAATCGAACCTCATCAGGGCGAATAGGATAAAACTGTTTGGCTTTAAATTCATATTTTTTCTCCATATATCCCCTAAATAATACTAAAGAATCTACTTAACTGGACACTTCCAATTCATAAGATTACTGTAAATCTCTTATACAATTATCATTACACAGCTGACTGACTATTTCTTCGAACCTCCTAAAAACCTCTGCGTTCTAATACATACTTCGTACTTGATTTCTACTATAAATATCCCTATATAGGTAGTGTCAAATCGTTATAGCTAGTTATAGTTACTAGTCACCAAAAGTCTTATTTTTGAATCTTTCCATTTAATTTCATGTCCACCTCAATGGCTACTAACTTGTAATTATCTTAATTTAATCTCCTTAATTCTTATTCTTTCAATTCTGCTATTGTATTTATATTTTTACTATCAACGCTATTTTCATCTAATATTCTTCATCTCATTAGTAATACATTTTCTTATTAATCAGCTGATAGTAAACAAGTTTAAATATAAG
>JBBSUA010000314.1:0-3207 GCA_038235315.1 Pseudomonadales bacterium
CTTGGATACTGCTGCCAATCTAAGGCAGCAGGAACGTCCGTTTTTAATTGTTGTAATAACCATAGTTTAAAATCTTTAGCAGCAGCATCTATACTGTCTGCTTGCCAGCGCATGGCTTGTAAATTGTGAGTGATATTACCTGAGCCAATGATTAAGATTTGCTCATTACGCAGCTGTGCCAGTTGCGCGCCCAATTGATAACAGGCGACACTATCGTAATGCTGTGGTAAAGAAATCTGCACGATAGGAATGTCAGCTTGTGGATATAGATGTTTGAGTGGAGCCCATACGCCATGATCACAGACGCGCATCGGATTGACACTACAAGCAATACCGCGAGCATTGAGCTGTTGCGCCAATGACTCAGCAAGTGGTGCATGACCATCTACTGGATATTGTATTCGGTGCAGCTTGGCATCGAAGCCTGAAAAGTCATGCCATGTCTTTGGTTTAGGGTTACTGCTGATTTCAAGCTTAGTTGATAACCAATGCGCGGACATAATAATGATTGCTTGTGGCTTGGGTAAATTATGTCCTATACGCGCTAGTGCACTAGTGGTTGCGGATTGTTCAATGGCAAGTGTTGGCGCGCCGTGCGATATAAAAAGAGCAGGTAAGCACGCTGCATTTTTTAGTCCAGCAGGCGCATCTGTCCATGCCACCGCTGCACTTATTGGCGCAGCAGCGTTGGCGTCACTCCGATAATAATCGTAATGATTGGACGAATTAGATTTAACAGTTTTTGAATAGCTCATGAGCCATTTATTAGGGCGCACGTCTGTTTTTCAATCTGATTTTGCTATTAGTTTTAATTGCCACGATGATAGGGGTGGTTATGATTGATACTCATTGCTCGATATAATTGCTCCATCAATACCACACGTACTAAAGGATGAGGCAAGGTCAACGCTGACAACGACCATTTCACATCTGCTTGGGCGAGTACGTCTTGTGATACGCCATCGGCTCCGCCAATAACCAGCGCAATATCATCGCCTTGCTGCATAGCATCTGCAAGCTTTTCTGCCAAATCTTCAGTCGATAGCATTTTACCTTTTACATCCAACACCCACAATTGCTCGCGGGCAGCAGTAGCATGGGTTGATAGGATAACTTGACCTTCTTGTTCACGATACTGAGCCAAATTAGCATCAGACGGATTTTTGGCGCGTTTGGCAGCTGCTAGCTCGACTATTTCTGTGCTGAGCATAGGTTGAATACGTTTATAGTATTCATTAAAACCGCTTTGCACCCAACTGGGCATTTTATTACCTACCGTCAAGATTCTTACTTTCATAATCAACATCGCTTTTATAATTAGGTCGACTAACCGTGAGTAAGGTTCAGTCTTGAGATAAGTCGTAAAACTCTCATAATCAACACTTTAGTGAATCACTCGTTTGCACTAATCGATTGCTTTTTTAATATACAAACTATAATAATAGTGCAATTATAGTTTTTTAATGTATGAAACGAAAGGAATCGTCTATGAATCGCATTATATCTGGTCTACTTATGCTTAGTGCAGGGTCACTCTTATCTACGACTGTGTTTGCTGCCTCTTTGAATGGAACGCAGTGGCAAACTATAGATGAAAAAACGGGTGAAAAAAAGGCTATTGTCCAGTTGACTGAGAGTAGTGGTCAAGTGACAGGGAAGATTGTTAAAGTGCTTAACAGCAAAGAGGCTAAGGCTGTTTGCGAAAAATGCACAGGTAATCTGAAGAATAAGCCTATTGAAGGGTTACAGATACTAACCGGCATGAAAGCAGAGGGTGCTAATAAATGGAGCAACGGCAAATTGGTAGATCCCGAATCTGGAAAAATCTATTCTGGAAAATTAACTCTGAGCGACAATGGTCAAAGCTTAAATCTTAGAGGTTATGTCGGTACGCCAGTTTTTGGTCGTACGCAAACCTGGCAACGTATAAAGTAGCGTTGTTGTCTTACTAAGACATTAGTAAACGTAGTTTTTGTCGTAATAAACCATTATTCGTATCCTTGTTTATTACGACAGTCCATGTCATCTGATATCAATGCTATTTATACTCTGACAACTTCAATCCGTTAATGGCTGTAAGGTTTCGGAGATACTCTCGTTATCCTGTGAGTCCTCACTTTTAGTAATGATAGTCAATTTAGCATCAGACTCAAAAACAATGGCTTCGATGTCATCTAAGTTGTGGATACCCTCAGAGCGCATGGCACATTCAAGCTCTTGACGGGTTAGCCGCTCATCGCGCATGGCTTCAGGCAAGTATTGACCTTGGTAAAAGACGATACGTGGCTCGGATAAAATAATATTACTAAATTGCGGTGATATAGACGCATATTTAGTCACTAAAAACTGTAATGCATATAATACTAAGATAGAAGCACCACCTTCGATAAAGGGAATATTCTCTAGCAAAATAGTACTTGCCCCCAGTGAGCCAATCATTACGGTCACAATCCAATCAAAATTATTGAGCTGGGAGGTTGAGCGTTTGCCAGAAACCTTGGTAGTCAGGACGATGAGGATATAAACCATTATCGCCGTTAGCACGATACGCCCAAGCTTATCTACACTGTCAAAAAATAGCATGTCCATAGTGCTGTCTCCTAGTAGTAATACCTATTGATTCACCGATTAATCGTCCACTGCCTACAAGCTATTTGCTCTGAATAGAGAGAGGGTTTCTTTAAATCAGCGTAACGGATTTTGTCCACTTATAGGGCAAAAATTTTGTAGTATAGTGAACGAAAAGTAATATCGATACATCACGTACTGCTGGCATAAGTTTTTCTTGCTTGCTGTGCCTACGCAGACAGAGGCTGCAAAAATCTTATACCAGCAGTACCGTAGCTTTTTTAAGGTATTTTAACTATACGTTTGAGTGAAAGGCAAGCAAATAGCCCTTAGCTGAGTTTTATTTGGGCGTCAGCAACCGATTAAATATCCAAATACCTATGCGGGCACTAACCAAAGTAATGGTAACCATCAGCACTGTCGCACCTAATAGCGGTAAAGGTTGTACAGCCACCATATCTATCAGTACTTCACGACTGATACGATCAAATAAAAACACCCATAGACCCAAAAAATAAACCGCTGTCAGTAGCCATACGACACTGATACTAACAATCGTAAGACGATTGATTTCGCTACTACTGAGCGCGCGCCGTTGATGTTTGACAAATTTATATACCGAAATATAGGATCCAGTTA
>JBBSUA010000315.1:0-3188 GCA_038235315.1 Pseudomonadales bacterium
ATGCGGTTAGATCTTGCGGTGATTAGGGAGGTTCTAGCGACAATGCCACCAAAGCAAAACGTGGATGAGCATTATTCGGGAATAAAATGGCAACTAGAGGACGCTATACTGTCAGCGTTTGAGCGATTAATTGATCTAATCAATTATCCGAATGATATTGATTTTTTGGCTTCGTTAATTCACAAAGAGATTTATTATCGTTTGTTATCCTCACAGCAAGGGAATAAGTTACGGCAACTGGTGATGAATGGCAGTCATACGCATCGTATTAATCAAGCCACTAACTGGCTCAAAAATAACATTAGTGAACCAATGATAGTAGAAGAGTTAGCCAGCAGCTGCGGCATGAGTGTCTCAGGATTTCATCAACACTTTAAAGAGATTACTCAGTTGAGTCCGCTACAATATCAAAAAAGTTTGAGATTAATAGAGGCGAAGCGGTTGATTCAATTGGGTAGAGATCAACTATCGCAGATTGCTCTGCAGGTCGGTTATGAAAGCCCGAGCCAATTTAGCCGAGAATATAAACGTCTATTTGGGATAAGTCCAAGTTATGATTTGAAATAGGGACTGTTTTTTTTGGTTTGCAGCATCCTAAAAATTTTAAACTTAATTCACGATGTTTTATATCGTCCACTGGTCATTAACAACAGCGACAAGGTAACGCTTGCCTTTATAGGTATCAAACACTAAGCGCAGCGCCTGCCAGTCCATACCACTATATTTCTCACTGCCAGCATAATAAAACTCAACAAAGTCGGCATTAGGATAGGTTTCATTGAGATTGTTCAAACTGTTACCGTAACCCTGAAACCTATTTAGAGTAGGGCTTATCGATTTATACTTACCTGCATCAATCCAGTCTTTAAGATAGTTAGGCAGCGGGGTAATCAAAGGATCGCCTGTACCGTCAAGCCCACCCCATGTAAATTTAATTTTAGAGGCTTTTAGATACTGATTAAATTGGGCGCGGCTAAAAACCTTATCTGTTTTTGGGTCAATATATGCATACATCGAAAAGCGTACACCGCGTGTTGGATGTATAAGCGGGGTAATGGCTGCATAGTTCTCATAAGCGAGTGCTTGCTTAATATAAATGGCATCCTGCAAAATTTGCTGTTGGCTAGCCGACATAGTGTTTGCCAGCTCACTATCTAAATAGTTGGTCGATTGACTAGTTAAGTACTCACCACTGTCGCTTTCATCAAAAGTAGCATAGGCGCTGATAGGAGCGAGCGCTAATAACAGTAGATAGGGTTTTAGATTGGGCATAATTGTCCTTATTGTGCTTATTTTTGGCGCATTAGTTGGCTGTTGCCGTCTTATCATGTACTTCTCGAATAGTATCAATTTTATTAAGATAGTGATAACCCAATTCAGGTTCAGCTGAAACAATCCACGCCGCGTATCCTGCTAATGTGTCTAAGGTTTCATCGGCTCGTAGACTACCACCTGACTCTAGATTATGAATCGCAGCGCGCAACTGACGTTTAATCTGCCTTGGTACTCTAGGTGCGCCCTTACCATTGACTACCATACCAGTAACGCTTTGTTGATTGCCCGTACGAATGACACGTGTCTTGTCATTATTTAATGCAAAGCCTTCTTCTTGCAGTATCTTATTGACCGATCCTAATAACTGTCCAATCATCTGGTTATGTGCAGTATTTAAAAGACTGGCTGCCTCTGCTGAATTCTTGTCTGCGCTCAACCGTTTTTTTGATTGCAATGCTTTTAAATCTGGGATATTGGCTTGCTTCTCATTATTATTAACCGTCATTGGCAAACTAAAGGTTAAATCGTCAGCATAGCGGCTATAGCGTAGACCAAGCTTGTCAGCGAGACCGGTTAAACGCCTATCTAAATTTAAGCAGACAATATTAGACAATGCTGGACTGGTCGGTGCGCCTTGCGGTAACGCTCTATCGCCAAGTGCGACATAGTAAGTCTCGCCGTTTTGCTGAACAATTTGTCTAGGTGCTTCGGTGCAAAGTAGCGCTAATAAAGTTGCGATCTGCTCATGATAGCCGGCATGACGAAACACGCCTTTAACGCGACGCCAGCTGACATTTGGGAAAAAATCTTTGACATCGAGTTTGATAAGTAGTGCGCTATTACTGTGTACGGCGGCATTGGTAACGATGGATTTACCACGTACAAAGCCATGCGCTGCCCCGTGAGTTGTCAAGTTATTTAGAACCTTGTCCAATATCCAGCGTTGCACGAATTTTAGGCGCGGAATAGGTGCCCATATGTGCCGAGCGCTGCCATTACGCTTGCTAATGGTAAAGTGCGTGTAAGGAATATTAGTTGCTACATCGGTCTGATAACACAGTCCTTTTAGCTGCGGTACGCTAAGATTTAGTGCTGCCGCCAACTCATGATGCTTCGTAATAAGTGGTAGCTTGTTTTCAATTAGCCGATTATTAGCATCTTTAACATCCCATTTATCCGCACTGGTATCGTCTGACCAATAAACATGACGACCTAAATAAACAATGTTATTAGCTTTATAAGCTTCCCATGCCGCTTTTTTAAGCTTTTTCTCTTCCGCCGCTTCATTTTTTAACAGCTTTTTGTAGCGTTCGCGCTCTTTGGGGCTCATGTTATCAACAGGTTGCCGGTCTACTATGAACCCTTGCTTGACCAATTGCTGCTGCACATAGTGATAGCGACTACCAGCCTGCTCAATATCTTGCCATAGTTGCTGCCACTGGCGCTCAAATGGCGTTGAAGTTGGCGCGGGGTTGATATAATCGTTTGGTTGCTGTTGCGTCGTCATACCTTATACCCCTTGGTTTTCGATAAAGCCTTTGGCTTCAAATCTAGCAATATGTTGCAAAAAAGCCGCTTTGGCTTGTGCAGGTTGATTAAATACCAGCTGCTGGCGCGTGCTGTCATCATCAGTCGTCTGCTCAATGGTTATTTTTTTGTGCGCAATAGTCAGATAAATATAAGCAATGATAGTCTCATTAGTCGTTGCAGTCCTAACGGAAGACTTAACTTCTCTATCAACATCATTATTGATTTTGATAGCCATGTTTTGCTCAAGGCTTGACTGCTGTGCTAAGCCTGATAAATCTAACAGTAAGTCCGATGTGATGGTAGGAGAAGAGTTCTTGACAAGGTCGCTTGTAGAAGCGCTAGCACCGTTGCGTAACTTATTCATAGGTTTATTAACAGCCATG
>JBBSUA010000316.1:0-3181 GCA_038235315.1 Pseudomonadales bacterium
AATTCAGGCGTCTGAGTCAAAAACGTCGCACCATAAAACCAAAACCAGCTGTTACCCAAAATGATGAAGAATAAAAATGGTAATGAATATAAATAGCGAACGGTAGCTACGCTAGTTGTAATGATGTTCCAATTCACTTTTAAATCAGGCTGCATGGCTGGCGTAACAGGGATAAAACGCGCTGCCATATAACCCAATATGGCAACGATTAATACAGTGGCACTGATCCAATATAGCGGTTGTAATAACTGCGTCAATACGCCAGCGATAATCATACCGAGCAAAATGGCTAAGGAGGTGCCCATTTGGAATAGACCGTTGGCACCAACCAGCTCATCCTCTTTCATCGCTTGTGGGAGATAAGCGTACTTAATGGGACCAAAAAAAGTAGAGTGAGTGCCCATCAAAAATAGCGCTACAAACAGTAGCGCATACCATTCAAATACGAAGCCCACTGCGGCAATTGCCATGATTACGAACTCTAGCAGTTTGATAAGGCGCGTAAGCTTAGATTTTTCAAACTTATCTGCCAACTGTCCTGCTAAGGCAGAAAACAAAAAATAGGGCAAAATAAACAACATGGCGGCTAAGTTATTCAAAATACTGACTTCAACCCCAAGCTGACTGGCAGCGGTATAAGTCAATACTAAGATCAGTGCTTGCTTAAAAATATTGTCATTAAACGCGCCCAAAAACTGGGTAAAAAACATAGCGCTAAAGCGACGACGCTTGAATAATTGAAACTGACTTGCCATGAGGACTCCTACAAGCGCTCAGCGTCTGATGTGTAAAGTGAGGTCAATATAGATCACTGAATATTTGGTTATCTTAATATAATTAGTAACAGTATCAAAAACTTATCGAAATATAGGGTATGTTTAATGATTATTAAACCGTATAATAGCAAGGCTTCGACAGAAATACATGACTTAGATGCTATGATTTAATAATCAACTAAGTTATGATTTGTAAATTTTGCGCGTGCTTATCTTAAAATGTTGTTTAGCATTCAGAATGACTGGTTTATAAACTAGCAACCGTTGTCTGATAAAAATAGATTTTTATTTGGTCAGCACTATATCCATTAAGTGCTACCAGTATATTCACCAATCAATCTGAGCGATAGTTATCGTGGTTAAGTTTGATCTGTGTGAAGTGATAGGAAATAACAAGACATGACACATCAGACTTCAACGTTATCGCGCCATTTGGTAGATATGTCGCACGCGTCACAGTCCAGCTCAGTTGAGACTGTTATTCAATACGATCAGCGTTTGTATGCTTACCCACGTGCCTCTTTTGCTCGTTCAGCGTTATTTACCGCGCTCGCTAGTACGCTAGTTGGCTTTGGTGTGGCATCACCTGCAGCCGCCGCTGAGAATAATAAAGGTATCGATAACTCTAAACAGTCTTCAAGTCAGCCTCAATACAATGCTGCCATGTCTGAAGACGCGCAACTTGATGCTGCATTAGATGCATTACGTCTAAAAAAAGCGGTAGACCAAGGCATTATCGATCAGTCAGTATTGAACGATTACAGTGAGCAAAATTTCGGCAATAAGCAAGATAATTCAGCCGCTAATGCTGTCACTCGTCAAGATAATAGAGATGAGCAACAGCAGAGTACCGTCAACGGCGATTTACAGCAGCAAGCAGTCGCTGTGCAGCAGCAAGGTTATCAGATGATGACGCCTGAGCAAATCGAGCGTGAGCTTGCCGCTGTCAATACAGAGAATGCTCAAAATAATAGCACTGACAATAATGGCTTTGATAATCCAGTCGCAACTTTAGACAGTCGTCAGTCGCCAATCGGTCTAGATCCAAGTTTAGATGCAGAAAGTTTACCCTTCCCAACTAATCTAGATACTTTGGGACGTCCGCAAACCTCTGAAGAACGCGCTGAAACAGCAGAAATTATGTCACGTCCAATTGAGGTTAGTGACTCTGTCAGCAGTGGTCGCGTTGACGCCGCTGTCAATATCAATCAGCAGTCTGCACCAATGGATATCTTAGCAGGGCAAGATCAGCAGCAAGTCACAGGAGCTGATTCACTAAATCCTGATGATTATCTACCCGATTATGAAGCGGACTCAGAGATGCAAGCGGTCAGCGATAGTATCGCGCAAGCATCCAAGCCTAAACTGAGTGCTCGTAATAAAGGCAGCTTCGTCAAGCGAGTATATAACCGTCTGTTTAATGGCGGAGTTACGGCATTGCCCAATATAGAAACGACCATTTATCTACAACAAGCTGCCGCTGACAATACCGACAATGCGAAACCAATATTAATCAAGGCTGATGAAGATATTCAACCGATAAATAATATCAAAGCGGCGCTTGATGACACCACTATACAGTCGGTGATTGACTTTACAGCGGCATTACCACGTCTACGCCAAACGGCATTAGATGCTGCGCGGGCAGTGGGCTATTATGACGTTACCCTACGTTTACGCCAACCCAATGCTGACACTATTGATGTAATTATCGAAAAACTTGGCGAACCAGTGCGGGTTGATAATCGTATATTGGACATTCGTGGCGAAGGTATTGAGCAAGTTGAATTTCAAGAACTTGAAAAAAATCTACCACCGCAAGAGGGTGATATTTTTAACCATCGCGTTTATAAAAACAGTAAAGCAGCAATAGAATCCCTGAGTAATACCTATGGTTATTTTGATCAATATTGGTTGAACAAATCAGTTGACATTATTTTGCCGGATAACACTGCTGATGTGTCGCTGGTCTACAACACTGGTGATCGTTATGAGTTTGATGACGTGGTGTTTTTTACCTTTGATAAAGAGACAGGTACGCTGACGACAGATCCTGATAAGCTACCTGTTGAGACATCGCTACTGAATCAGTTGGTTGGCTTTAAAGCAGGCGATCCGTTTTATAGTCCCGCCATTACTAAGTTTAGCAACGATTTGTCAGCAACTCGCTATTTTAACACCGTCAATGTTGAGACAATAGTGCCGCCAGATGAGCGTAGCGAAGGCAGTACCTTAGCTTTTGATAATGCGCCAGTAGATGCTAATAATGATGGCATTATAGATAGTAATGTCAATGATGGCAGTATCGTACTACCTACTAGACAAGCTAGTGAATCGATAGGTATGAACAATGATCGCGATGATGCTAGCAACACTGGTAGTGATAGTAATAATAATGATAATAT
>JBBSUA010000317.1:0-3150 GCA_038235315.1 Pseudomonadales bacterium
AAGATATACTATACCAGTCTTACGGCTCTGATACATTATAACGAATATTGTACTTCATTCAATGTCTGCTAAGACATTGCTATAATACAGGTCTTTAACATAAAAGTATCCGTTATTATAACACCATTAATTAGAGTTTACACTCGTTCACACAGAGTTTTATTATGCGAGTGTAAACTATTTTTCTGTTTGATATGCGATGCTACATGTACATGCCGCCGTTAACAGGTAACACTGCTCCCGTAATATAACTGGCTTCATCGCTAGCTAAAAACAATACTGCAGCAGCGATATCTTCAGGCTGACCTAGGCGGCCGATTGGCACAGCATCTAGCATAGAATTGAGCAAGCGTTCATCAAGCTCATCAGTCATATCAGTTTCGATAAGACCTGGTGCTACACAATTGATGGTGATCTGACGTGAGCCGATTTCACGAGCTAGCGTACGACTGAACCCTTCAACACCCGCTTTAGTTGCTGCATAGTTGGATTGACCTGCATTACCCATTTGCGCAACAACAGAGCTGATATTAATAATACGACCACGGCGTGCTTTCATCATTCCGCGTATTGCCCGTTTACTCATTCGATATACAGACGTTAGATTGGTATCGACTACACTCTCCCAGTCCTCATCTTTCATACGCATGAGTAAACCATCTTGAGTAATACCCGCATTGTTGATTAGTACTTGTACCGCGCCGTATACGCTTTCAATTTCTTCAAATAGCTTCTCGATCTGAGCACCATCACGGACATCTAGCACTCTACCGATGCCACCAGAATCATGAAGATAGTCGTCAATAAGTGTCGCACCTTTTTCAGTGGTCGCCGTACCAATGACGAAATGACCTTCTTTAGCAAAGCGTTTCGCAACTGCTTTACCAATTCCTCGGCTCGCGCCAGTGACTAATGTAATCGTTCGGCTCATGATAATACCTCCATTAATTTGTCTAAGCGAGCAAGTTTGTCTACGGGATAGCTGATAATAGGATGCGCTTGGCGCTTAGCAAGATTGCTTAGAACATTACCACTACCGCATTCAATTAAAATATTTATCTGTTTATCAGCCAATTCCTGCATGGTTTTGGACCATAATACAGGTTCACTTAGCTGCTCTGTCAATGCTTGTTTAATGCCTGATGCACTGGTCTCAACACGGGCATGACGATTTTGAATAACGGGAATCGTGGCTTGATCAAATTTGATAGCGGCAAGGGCTTCGGCAAGGGCATGACTCGCGGGCTGCATCAAGGCACAGTGTGAAGGCACACTGACTTTCAGAGGGATCGCTTTTTTGCCTGTGTTCTGAACCTTATCAATCACAGCGGCCACACCAGCAGCATTACCAGATACAACGACTTGTCCTGGACTATTAAAGTTCGCGGCGCCAACGATAGCACCGTCCACATGTTCAGTCGCTTGCTCGCATAACGTCTCAACTCGATTATCCTCAAGTCCCAACACTGCAGCCATAGCCGTATCAATCCCTTCAACGGCTTGTTGCATCAATTGCCCACGCTTATGTACTAACTGAATAGCGTCCGCAAAGGAGAGCACTCCAGCGGCACAAAGTGCGCTATATTCCCCTAATGAGTGCCCTGCTAAATAACAAGGCTTTGTATTTATTTTATCTTTTAGAATACGCCAAATTGCGATACTGACTGCTAACAATGCTGGCTGTGTGTACTGGGTTTGACTGAGCTGATCTTCGTTTTGGCAGATTGCCCACAGATCTTCACCTAAAGCTGCACTTGCTTCGGCAAAAGCATCATGAATTTGCGGATAGGTTTCAGCGAGCTCACTCGCCATGCCAATCGCTTGCGAGCCTTGACCAGGAAAAATAACTGCGATACGAGCTGGCTGTGTGGTTATTGAATCAGATGCCATAGCCAATATTCCTTAAATAATTAGAGGTGTGCCTAAAGTAAATTAAGTATTATTTTGATAAGTTGTTAATAATAGCTGACTACTAGCAAACTATACACTGCTATACGCTATTATCCTAGTTACACTGATGTCGTCATTTTTCTTATGCAAAATAACAAAAAGCCAAGTTACCCAGCTACATAATATATGATAGCGAAATAACTTGGCTTTTTTAACTTAAAACTTATTGTCTAACGGATGCTAAGTCTAGCTACAGTAGATAACTGCTTAACCACTACAACTATTCATCAGTCACCATTTAATACATAGATTAAGCATCTTGACTAACTTTAAACAATTGACGACCACGATAAAAACCATCTTTAGTCATATGATGACGACGATGTTTTTCACCGGTAGTGGCATCTACACTTATCTCAGCCAATTCCATACGGTGATGTGAACGGCGCATGTCACGACGTGAACGGCTTTTGCGGCTTTTTTGAACGGCCATGATATAGCTCCTATACTTAAGGGGGTAAGCTTAAAATTCAGCTTTAATCGATACTGACTTGGACTAATAACTTATAACAGCCATAGCGACCTAAGCCATACGCATCATTAAAATGGTTTGCAGCCTGCATTGCAGTACTGACTAAGCTTGAAATCTATGGATAATTCGCTTAACCAGTTTTTATCTGCAAGTAGCATGTTGCCAGAATGCAATAAACCGAACATTATACGCATGTTTAAAGAATTAATAAAGCCCTGCCATACACTCTTCTGCATAAAGCTGATAAAAGACAAATCTGTCTAACTTATTAGCTTTATTTATAATCTATTAAAATATAAGTTCTATAACTTACCTTTTAATGAAGCTAAGGCTGCAAAAGGATTCTCATCTTCTTCTTCTTCTGGAATATCCCCTACCTGCTCAAGCACCATTTCACAGTCATCATGCTTGGGTGCCATTGGGGTTTTAAGCAATATTTCATCTTCAACTATATTTTTTAATGGTAATAAGCGCTCAGACTTCTGCTCGCTGACCACTTCATCTAATAATAAATAATCTTGGCTTTCATTCACCAAGCGTACTTGGCTTTCGTCATCTAATAACGAAATATCGTAATCATCACTTAGATCGACAGCTACCGGCTGTAGACAACGTTGACAGGTCAACCATACGTCACCAGATAACTTAAAAGCGATATGCAGCACATTATTTTTACGATATATATTCGCTGTGACTTGAAGTAATGGCTGATCCTTCTCCGTACTTAA
>JBBSUA010000318.1:0-3145 GCA_038235315.1 Pseudomonadales bacterium
TACCAGTGGTACGACAGGTACGCCAAAAGGCGCAACTTTAACTCATCGCAATATTCTAAACAACGGCTATTTTATCGGCGAGGCCATGAACCTAACCGAAGAAGATAGGTTGTGTATTCCCGTACCGCTATATCACTGTTTTGGTATGGTACTTGGTAACTTAGCCGTATTAACCCATGGCGGTTGTATTCTCTATCCTAATGATGGCTTTGATGCTTTGACGGTATTACAAACGGTTGAAGAAGAGAAGTGTACTGCTTTGCATGGCGTGCCAACAATGTTTATCGCTATGCTCGATCATCCGGATTTTGATAATTTTGATTTATCTACGTTACGTACGGGTATTATGGCAGGCTCTAGTTGTCCGATTGAGGTGATGCGTCGGGTCATTGATAAGATGCATATGGGTGAGGTCACCATTGCCTATGGCATGACTGAAACCAGCCCCGTTTCTTGTCAAACCAATGAGCATACGCCACTAGAAAAGCAAGTATCAACGGTCGGACTGGTACAACCAGCGCTCGAAGTCAAGGTTATCAATACCGAAACGGGTGATACAGTAGCCATTGGAGAAACGGGTGAATTATTGACCCGTGGTTATTCAGTGATGAAAGGCTACTGGGGCAGTCATTTTAAAACGAGGGAAGCTATTCGCGATGGCTGGATGCACACTGGAGACTTGGCGACTATGGATGAGGACGGTTATGTCAATATCGTCGGACGTAGCAAAGATATGGTTATCCGTGGCGGAGAAAATATCTATCCTGTTGAGATTGAAAATTATCTCTATCGTCATCCAAAAATCCGTGATGTGCAAATCGTTGGGATACCTGACAAGCGTTATGGTGAAGTGTTAGCCGCTCTAATAATACCTAAAAAGCCTAATAGTTTAACGGAAGATGAAGTACGACAATTCTGTAGCGAGCATATCGCTCATTATAAAGTACCGACCTATTATCGCTTCGTTGAAGAGTATCCAATGACCATTACTGGAAAAATTCAAAAGTATAAAATCATTGAACAAATAAAAGCAGAGCTAGGTTTAGAGTGAAGCTAGGAATAAAAGACAAGCATAAAAGCCAATTATAGAAAGGGATATCATGAGCGCTATTATTACCAGTAAATTGAGTCCAAACGCAAGCGACTTTCAGCAAAACAGTGCGTCCATGCAAGAAATAGTCGATGACTTGTATGTGCATCTACGCAAAATTGCGCAAGGCGGCTCAGAGCGCGCACGTGCCAAGCATTTAGCCCGTGGCAAACTACTGCCGCGCGAGCGGGTTGAGCGTCTACTTGATGTTGGCACGCCGTTCTTAGAGATTGCGCCGATGGCAGCGCACGACATGTACGATGCGGATATTCCGGCTGCTGGGGTTATCGCTGGTATTGGTCGTATTAATGGTATCGAGTGCATGATTGTCTGTAATGATGCCACAGTGAAAGGCGGTACTTACTATCCACTGACCGTCAAAAAACACTTACGTGCTCAAGAAATTGCTCAAGAAAACCATTTGCCTTGTATTTATTTAGTGGATTCTGGTGGCGCTAATCTGCCTAATCAAGATGAAGTATTTCCTGATAAAGAACATTTTGGGCGTATTTTCTTCAATCAAGCCAATCTAAGCGCGGCAGGTATTCCACAAATTGCGGTTGTAATGGGCAGCTGTACGGCAGGCGGCGCTTATGTGCCCGCAATGAGTGATGAATCTATTATTGTCAAAGACCAAGGAACTATATTCTTGGGAGGTCCGCCATTGGTAAAAGCGGCTACTGGCGAAGAAGTCACTGCTGAGGATTTAGGCGGTGCTGATGTGCATACACGGTTATCCGGAGTAGTGGATCATCTGGCGCAAAATGACACCCATGCGCTATCCCTAACGCGCAATATTGTCAATAATCTGAATCGTCCTACTAAGAATATTCCTAATCAAATTGCCCCACAACCGCCACGCTATGACGCTAAAGAGCTGTATGGCGTTATTCCTACCGATAAGCGAAAGCCTTTTGATATCAAAGAAATTATCGCTCGTATTGTAGATGATAGTGCGTTTGACGAGTTTAAAGCGCGTTTTGGCAATACTTTGGTCTGTGGTTTTGCTCATATTGAAGGCATGCCAGTCGGTATTATTGCTAATAACGGAATTCTTTTTAGTGAGTCCGCGCAAAAAGGTACTCACTTCATTGAGCTGTGCTGTAAGCGCAAAATTCCATTGGTATTTTTGCAGAATATCACTGGCTTTATGGTTGGGCGCAAATATGAAAACGAAGGGATTGCCCGTCATGGTGCCAAGATGGTCATGGCAGTTGCCAATGCCAAAGTACCCAAGTTTACAGTCATCGTTGGTGGTTCATTTGGCGCTGGTAACTATGGGATGTGTGGTCGTGCTTATAGCCCACGCTTCTTATGGATGTGGCCGAATGCGCGCATTTCTGTGATGGGTGGGGAGCAAGCAGCATCGGTACTCGCAACAGTGAAGCGCGATAATTTTGATCGCAAAGGTGAGGCGTGGAGTACTGAGGACGAAGAAGCGTTTAAAGCGCCCATTCGGCAGATGTACGAAGATCAAGGGCATCCTTACTATGCGACTGCTAGGCTTTGGGATGACGGGGTGATTGACCCCGCTGATACGCGCAAGGTATTAGCACTAGGACTGAGTGCCGCTCACAACGCACCGATTGAAGAGACAACCTTTGGTGTGTTTAGGATGTAGCCAGCACTGAATCAATTATTATTAATATGATATTTGTTAAGAACGCTAGTGAACGATGATTAAAAAAAAGAGAAAATAATGTCAAACGATAAAATAGAGCAGGGTGATAGCGAAAAAAAAGTCGACGCCACAAATCAAGCTTATCAAAGCCTACTCGTTAATATTGAACAGCATGTCGCCACTATCACCTTAAACCGACCTGAAATACGCAATGCTTTTAATGATGAAATGATTAGCGAGTTGACATCAGCCTTTGAGACGTTGGGCACGAATAACGAGGTTCGAGTTATTGTTCTTGCTGCTGCGGGCAAAGCTTTTTGTGCGGGGGCGGATTTGAACTGGATGCGCGCCATGGCAGATTATAGCTATGAAGAAAATCTAGCCGATGCTGATAAGTTAGCGCAAATGCTCAAGACCATTTATGAGTGTCCAAA
>JBBSUA010000319.1:0-3135 GCA_038235315.1 Pseudomonadales bacterium
ATCAGGATAATGAATAGGCTGTTTACTAAAACTATAATAGCCGCGAAGGGTCTCCATTAATGGTTTTGAAATAGTATCAAGTATATTATCATAGGCCTGACGGTCTGAAGCGTGTTCCGCAATAGCTTGCGATATAGGTAGAATTATAGGGTCGCGTATAACACCATCACGTCGCAAAATATCATTAATCAAAAAACGATGCACTCTTCCATTACCATCTGCTAGTGGATGTATATAAACAAAAGCGAATGAAGCCACCGCACTACGCATTGTTGACGACTGCTCATTCGTTTTGGTTATAAATGTCATAAGCCCATCAAGCTTGGCTAAAAGCTCATCGTGCGGCGGCGCTATATAATGAACAATCTCTTTTAATCCACGTATTTGGGTTTGCCCAACGAATACGGGAGATTGACGAATACCGTATTGCTCAATGACATTCTTATCACCCAATATTTCCTGCTGCAGCTCTGCTAATAACTTTGGAGTAAGTGGTACTTCTCCTAAACCTGTTCGCTTGGCCATAACATCTGCAAAGCGTTCAATTCGTTTAATGGACTTGCCCTCACCTTCTATGGTAAAGCTAGCGCGACTCTCTCTTAGCGTCATCCATACCGAAGCCCTCATAAGCAGATCCTCACCAAACTCATGATTTAGCTCACCTATCATTTCACTGATATTAAGGCTAGCGGCTTGGTTAAACTTATCTGTTTTGACTAGCATAGGGCAAAAATCAATAGTTCCTGCGATATTGTCATTGATACGCCAGCGCGTATTTTTTACTATCTGCGCTGGGTCTGCGGTGACTAATTTTCTGGTATCGAGAGCATTGAAGTAATTTCCCCCAATATTTTTCGGTACAGTAAGCATATTGCTTGTTAGCCATTCATACAAAAACGCACTGCAACGCGCATATTTTCCAGTAGGTTCATTGTTTATCCATGTCTGTATATCATTGCCCCCAACTTTCTGAAATAATCGGACTAACATCTCAAAGTGAATAACCTCATGGCGTATATGAAACTGTAAGTGTGCAATGAAGGTATCATTAGGACGCATAGTGTCCTGATAGATATTGTGTTGAAAGTCATCGTTGTTAATAGTTTCTCGGCGGCCGCCAATACTGCTAATGACATACAAAGGGGCAACCAGCTCAATATTGGCATATTGTATTAGCCATACTCCACCTATCGGCTCTGCTATGCTTCGATACATCTCATGTCACTCTCTAGTTTTATAGCTATCATTTTGCATAAAAACGATTACAGTTGCAATATATCAATTATTTAATAGCCATTTTGCATAAAAACGATTATATAAATAATTTCTATATTTACAAATTGAAAATATTCTCACTTAAGGTTATGAATACATTTATAGCTATAAAATTGAATTTGCCAGAGCAAAAATCATTAGCACAGACTCGCGATCCGAACGAACATAGCGGGATACTAGTGTTGTTAAAATTATTAATAAAATTAACTGTAAACCTTTATTTGAAAGGTTTACAGTTAATTAGTCGATGCGTGGTGGGCACACTTATAAATGTAACAATAGAAACTGAAAAGCCCTTGTAAGCTATGCGCTACAAGGGCTTTTATCTGTATTTTATAGCGTTAGAAAGAAGCAGCACTAAAAAGAAGTACGGCGATAACTGCGGTATTTGGGCAACCAGAAATTGGCTTGCAATCGACGTTCGAAATTCTCTGCCGTTATAGGTAATGCCAATTTATCTTCAACTGCTTGCAGGGCAACAGCACTGGCTATTTTTTCACTGATCTCTCTGATGACTTTAAGTGGCGGTAATATGGCACCGGGTGCTTTTTCATACTCCATTGAGATATCAGCAAGTGCTTGGCTTGCCGCCATGAGCATATTATCGCTGATGCGCGTCGCCCGTGAGGCTAAAACACCTAAGCCAATACCGGGAAAGATATAACTGTTATTACACTGAGAGACTTCGAAAGTCTGACCGTCAAAGGTGGTATGAGCAAAGGGACTACCGGTGGCAATAATAGCTTTGCCACGGCTCCAGTTGGTTATTTCTTGTGGGGTGGCTTCAACACGAGAGGTTGGGTTGGACAGCGGTAATACAATGGGATGCTCAGTATTAACACATAAGGCTTCGATTACCTCTTGGGTAAATAAACCTTTTTGTCCACTTACGCCAAATAAGACGGTTATTTGTGCTTCTTTGACCACTTGCGCTAAACCGGGCTTTTGACTCTTATCCCAATGGTCAGTCGCTGATGCTTTTTGCACTAAGGGTATTTGGAAGGCTTGTAGCTCTGTCATGCTGTCGGTGAGTAAGCCATAACGATCGACCATAAATACTTGGCTGCGGGCTTGCGCTTCAGATAACCCTTCACGCTGCATTTGGCGAATGATATGTTCGGCGATACCACAACCGGCTGATCCTGCGCCTAAAAAGGCTATTCTTTGTTGACTAAGTTTCTGCCCTTTGTTTAGACACGCGGCTATTAAGGTACCGACTGAAACCGCAGCAGTGCCTTGGATGTCATCATTGAAGCAGCACAGTTGATCACGGTATTTATTAAGCAAGGGTGTGGCGTTGCCTTGGGCAAAATCTTCAAATTGTAATAATACTTCTGGCCAACGACGTTTGACGGCTTGAATGAATAGGTCGACGAATTCGTTGTATTCATCACCAGTAATTCTTGGGTTTCTCCAACCCATGTACATAGGGTCGTCGAGTAGTTGTTGGTTGTTGGTGCCGACGTCTAGCAAGATGGGTAGACAATAAGCGGGGCTGATACCACCACAAGCGGTGTATAGCGCCAGCTTACCAATGGGAATACCCATGCCGCCAATGCCTTGGTCGCCTAAGCCTAATATGCGTTCGCCGTCAGTGACGACGATGACTTTTACTTTTTGTTTGGTGGCATTTTGGAGCATGTCATCGATTTTATGGCGCTCAGGGTAGGAGATGAATAAGCCCCGTTTGCGGCGATAGATTTGAGAGAATTTCTCACACGCTTGCCCGACGGTTGGGGTGTATATGAGCGGCATGACTTCTTCGATATGCTGTTCAATCAAGTGATGAAATAGGGTTTCGTTGGTGTCTTGTATGTTGCGCAGGTAGATGTGCTTGTCCATGTCGCTAGTAAATGAGCA
>JBBSUA010000320.1:0-3127 GCA_038235315.1 Pseudomonadales bacterium
GCTCATCACGCATGGTAAAGGGAAGGGCATTCGCGCCCCAAGTCAATAGCTGCTGTGTCGTTGGGCTATTGGCATCGACACCCGACAGCACTTGAGCGATATACAGCCCAACAAAGCTGATAAGCAATAAAGTGGTGACAGGTGCGGTTTTGAATAATTGCTTAATCGTCATAAATTTGAATGTCAGTTAGTGAGTACAGGTAAATTATAAGGGTTATAAACAGTATAGACAAAGCGGTCATCTAATAATACTACCAACGCACAGGCGCTATATAAGGCAGTGATGACTTGAGCTGCTCGTATGACCCTTTGACTAAGATATCATCGGCGACTGCTCGAATATCAGTATGACCACAAAATGCCATGCTGATATCACATTCATTATAAATCAGCTCAAGCGCACGGCGGACACCATCCTCACCATAAGCACCAAGACCGTACAGAAATGCGCGACCTATCATCGTGCCATTAGCGCCCAATGCCATCGCCTTGAGGACATCTTGACCGGAGCGAATACCGCTATCAAGCCATATCTCAATTTGACTGTTCTCAGCACGCACGGCTTGGACGATATCGCTCAGCGCTGCAATAGAGGAGGGCGCACCATCGAGCTGACGACCACCATGGTTGGAGACCACCAACGCATCTGCGCCACTGCGCGCGGCTAATATCGCATCTTCTGGATCCATAATACCTTTGATAATAAGCTTGCCACCCCACATGTCTTTGATGCGTGACACATCATCCCAGCTTAATGCAGGGTCGAATTGCTCAGCCGTCCATGCTGATAGTGATGAGATATCTTCGACATTTTTGGCATGACCGACGATATTGCCAAAGGTGCGGCGCTTGGTGCCGAGCATATTCATACACCATTGCGGCTTGGTCATTAGATTTAAGATATTGGCAAGGGTTGGCTTCGGTGGTGCAGATAAGCCGTTTTTAATATCTTTATGGCGCTGACCCAAAACTTGTAAATCAGCGGTTAGAATAAGTGCTGAACAATTTGCAGCCTTAGCGCGATGAATGAGATTGGCGATGAACTCTTGATCGCGCATCATATATAGCTGAAACCAAAACGGCGCATCGGTATGCTCTGCCACATCTTCAATAGAGCAGATACTCATCGTCGAGAGTGAGAAGGGAACGCCAAATTTTTCTGCTGCCTGTGCCGCTAGGATTTCTCCATCTGCCCACATCATTCCAGTAAAGCCTGTTGGCGCAATGGCGACTGGCATTTTCACAGGCGTGCCCAGCATCTCAGTGGCAAGTGAGCGCCCCTCCATATTGACGAGCACTCGCTGACGCAGCTTGATACGATCAAAGTCGGTTTCATTGTTGCGATAAGTCGTTTCAGTCCACGATCCTGAATCCACATAATCATAGAACATGCGGGGTATTTTGCGCTCTGCGACACGGCGCAAGTCTTCAATCTCAGTAATTTTGCTCAAATCTTTCATGGATTGTCTCAGTGTGGCGGGTTAAACATTATAAGGTTAATACCATTATCGAAAAATGCTAATAGATCACTCTAACTTATACTCTGCCTATCGTGCTACTTCTGATAACAGCAACTGCTGCAAATCCATGACCGAAAATGGATAATTTAAACGTTTGGTGTTCGTTAATAGTACCGGAATAGTCGTTGCAAACGCCATCATCAATATCTCATCAAAATCCGCGATATCAACACGTTGATAAGATATAGGCTGCACCGCTTGAAAACGGTGCATTAGCTTTTCAGCATCCTCGCACAGATGACAGCCGGACGTACCAAGCAACCACCAGTCACTTTGGGCTTCAAGATTACTTAGGTTCGGGGCTGCCTCAACAATGCGCGCTCGTAGCTCTTTTATATCATCATTCATGTTCATACTCTCTAAGATGCTCAAGTTCATTCAAATCTTTACTTATATCGTTGATTCAATGTATTCCCGCAGTGCGTTGCCAGTAAAGGTGCTCTTTTATGCTAAATAGAGTGCATGATGAGTGATTGCTGTTTAAAGCAGTAGCTCAATATCTGTGGGTACATTCAAATATAACTATTAATAAAGCTGACATGTCAGTGTTATATGATAAAGAAACCGCGCAAATAATGACAGCGATTGTGAGATTGGGTAAGATAGCCTACTGTTATGGTTATCTAACCTATCTTGTTACTCTTATTGTCTTATTTAATTACTCAGGTATCTTGCGCATGACAAGTTTTGGCAAATTTATCAAACGGCTATTATTGGCAGCACTACTATTGGTCGTCGCTTTTCATGTGTTGGTCGCAGGTTTATTGCTCATTTGGAAGACCCAACCGATTAATAACAGTATGTTTATGCTGACCCATAGACTTACTGGCGGTAGTGTGACTCAAACGTGGGTTGCGTACGATGACATTGCTAAATCTGCTAAACAAGCCGCGATTGTGAGTGAAGATTCGACGTTTAGCCAACATAATGGTTTTGACATTAAAGGCATCAAAGCGGCACAAAAGAAGAATGAAGCAACGGGTAAAATGTCTGCTGGTGGCTCGACTATCACTCAGCAATTGGCTAAGAATTTATTTTTAACCTCACACCGCTCGTATTTGCGAAAAGGGGATGAGGCGATTATTACCATAATGATTGAAACCCTATGGGACAAGCAGCGTATCTTAACGGCTTATCTCAATGTGGCAGAGTTCGGCGATGGTATTTATGGTATAGAAGCCGCAGCGCAGCACTATTTTGATAAGTCTGCTGCTGATCTAAACCGTGACCAGTCCGCACTCCTAATCGCTACGCTTACCAATCCAAAATACTATGAAGACAATCGAGGCGATAGGCGCTTAAAGAATAAAAAACGTATTATCAAAAAACGCTTAAAAAATGCAGCATTGCCACAAAGTGATTAGGTATTCATTGGATATTTATTCTAAAGTCAAAAATAATATCAGTAAAACCGAGTTGCGCTAAGATAGATAACAGTGATAAATAATGAGGAATTAAGAGTATGGCAGACGTCAATAACAATCAGAATAACCGTGCCAAAGATAAAGTAGACGACAGTACTCTTGAAGAGAGTACAGTTATCAATCATGACAAACTTACTCAAATTGCATGGCAGCGTTCTGAAGATGGTAGCTATTCGCCAAGCA
>JBBSUA010000321.1:0-3120 GCA_038235315.1 Pseudomonadales bacterium
TTGCTCCAGAAGTTGGGATTAAAGCCTGTGACGCCGCTGATGCTATCTTGGAGGGTCGCATCAAAGCCATTTGGATTATGGCAACCAATCCTGTAGTCAGCTTGCCCGAAGCTGATAGGTTTCGCCAAGCCTTAGCTGAGTGTGAGTTAGTTATCGTCTCTGACTGCTCAAAAGATAGTGATACGGTGAAATGTGCTGATATCGTATTGCCAGCTCAAGGATGGGGCGAAAAGTCAGGTACAGTGACCAACTCTGAACGAAGAATATCTCGTCAACGTACGCTAATGCCTGCGGTAGGGGTTGCAAAACCAGACTGGTGGATACTGTCGCAAGTGGCGAAACGTATGGGGTTGGTAGGATTTGACTATCAAAATCCTAGCGAGATATTCAATGAGCATGTAGCATTAACAGCCTATCGTAATGACGGGCGTGAGAGTAATCCACTCGTATCAAAAAAAAACCAGCCTCGTTTTCTTAATCTCAGCAACGACTTGCCTGATTTTGCTACAGACATAAAGGCTATTACAGAGTTGGTGCATAACAGTCAGCCTATTCATAAAACGACCCAGCTAAGTGCGCTTAGCGTTGAAGAATATGACGCTATGATGCCGTTTCAATGGGGTGGCAAGCGTATACCAATGATTAATACGGCGAATAATTCAGAAAGTGCCTTAAGCTCTCAAGATTCCTATTGTACCAAAGCCCAACTGATAGCGATTACGCCGCCTGATAAGGCCAGTCTGCCTAACTTATATCAACGAAAGCGGAGACATAAACGTCACTATAGTAACGATTCCTTATTAGTAGCCAATGAACAAGCTATTGATCTACGCCTCATCACTGGCAGACTGCGCGACCAGTGGCATACCATGACTCGCACTGGTCTAGCACCGCAGTTGAATCAGCACCAATCGGTACCAACCGTAACGATACATCCTGATGATGCAAAGCTACTAGGCATTGAGACCGATGATTTTGTGCAGCTGCATCGTAGATACGAAGAAGAAATGATAACTGACAGTGATATTCATTATCCGACTGCCGATACCGCTTTAGTCAGTAACGCAACAGCGAGTAAAGTATTGGCACAAGTAATGACTAGTGACGCTATGCGAGTCGGCGATGCATTCATGCCGATGCACTGGAGTAATGCTTTTGCCAGCTTTTCTCGTATTGGTACGCTCATTCCAACGGTCGTTGATCCGCATTCAGGTCAGCCTGAGCTTAAGAACTCAGCAATTAGCATTACGCCCGTACCGATGCAAGCATTTGGCAATATTTTGGTGCATCCTGACTGGCAAGACGCCGTTATGGCACAATTGAGTGCCATTTTGACCGATTTTGATGCAAAAGGAGTAGAGGGTATATTAAGTGAAAATAAGGGAGGTACTAGTTTAATCAAGAGTTCATCAAGTCAATTACCCGCACTCACTTGGAATCTAAGCCATCAAGTCAATAGCGTATTGATTAATATTGCTATTCCAGTCACTAGTGTTAGCGATAGCTTGAGTGCCCCCGAGCTTTGGCAACAATTTGCAGAATCTATGCAATATTCAATGCGTTCATTAGTACAAGAAAAGGTGATGAATACTGCCTTTATCGTAAACAAACAGCAGGATCAATTGCGCTTAATTGTGACCCAATCCTATGATATAGCGACACATCATAGCGCATCAGACAGTGTTGCCTTTGGCAGTGAGGTGTTGAGTGAGCAGCTCATAATGGCAGTCTATCTTGACCCAATGTTACAGCAGTTACCTAGCGTTCATTGGCTTGACAGCTGTTTTTCTGATGCCAGTCAAATCCCTATTAGCCAGCGTTACAAATGGATGCTGGCAGGACGACCAGCCAGTGGCTATATCGATCCAGGTGTGTTGGTTTGCTCTTGCATGTCAGTTGGAGAAAATATCATTATCAATGCTATTACTGAGCATGGCTGCACTAATGCTACAGCGGTTGGTAAAAAGTGCCGAGCGGGTACCAATTGCGGCTCCTGTGTGGGTCAGATTAATGAGTTGATTATAGAATATGCGCCGCTCGCGCAGGCTTAGATAAGTACATGGCATGTCGCTTGCAGTTTATAAAGTGCTACTAGTAATAAGTCAATCACAGCCTTAGCTATTCTTTATCCAATTGTCTTATTTGCCCTATTTATACTGCTATCAGGAACTACTACCATGACTGATTCATCTACCTTTATTCCGAACTATGCACCCTATGACTTCACGAATCAACATGGTGCAAAAAATGCCAAAGCATCTAATAGACAAGGCACTGTTTATTTAGTGGGTGCAGGCTCTGGTGATCCTGAATTATTGACGCTCAAAGCATTGCGAGTGATGCAATGCGCCGATGTGGTGCTGTATGACAGCTTAGTGTCTGAAGATATTTTGGATATGTGCGCAAGCAGCGCTGAAAAAATATTCGTCGGTAAGCGCCGTGCCAATCATGCCTTGCCGCAAGAGAGCATCAATGAGCTCCTCGTAAAACATGCGCTGGACAATAAAATAGTGGTCCGACTTAAAGGTGGTGATCCTTTTATTTTTGGACGGGGCGGTGAAGAGCTTCAAGAGGTGGTGCGTCATGGCATCTATTTTGAGTCTATTCCTGGGATTACAGCGGCAAGCGCGGCGGCTAGTCGAGCGGGTATTCCATTGACGCATCGTGACCATGCCCAATCCGTAAAGTTCGTCACTGCCTGCAAAAAGCTTGGCGTGCCTAATAATGACTACAGCGAACTGCTCGATACCACTCAGTCCGTTATCTTTTATATGGGACTGCATCGGTTGGCTGAGATGACGCAAGGGTTAATAGAGGCAGGACGCGCTAGTGAGACCCCATTTGCGATCATCAGTCATGCCAGTTTGCCGACACAGCAAGTGCTGATCGGCACACTAAAGGATATCGCCGATCAGCAAAAATTCGCTAATTTGCCGACACCTGCATTACTGATTATGGGTGATGTGGTCACCTTGCATGGAGAGTTTGCAGACTACAATCTTGGGGCGCTAAGTCAAATTGAAGAAGTCAGCTGCGTATAGACAAATGTATGTAGAAAACGTGCAAAAGATTGTAATGCACCAATTTAGAGCTTATCGGATAAAATCACTCTTCTAACAA
>JBBSUA010000322.1:0-3115 GCA_038235315.1 Pseudomonadales bacterium
GAGGCGATAGACGCTTAAAGAATAAGCAACGTATTATCAAAAAACGCTTAAAAAATGCAGCATTGCCACAAGCTGATTAGAAGCTAAGTTTTGGTCAACACCAGCTTTTATAAATGAATAAAAAAATACTGAGACATGCAGTGGTTCTGTACCTGAGTTGCGCTAAGATAGATAACAGTGATAAATAATGAGGAATTAAGAATATGGCGGACGTCAATAATAATCAAAATAACCGTGCCAAAGACGAAGTAGAGGATAATACGCTGGAAGATAGTGCAGCCATCAATCAAAACACTCTCACGCAAATTGCATGGCAGCGCTCTGAAGATGGTAGCTATTCGCCGAGTAGTTATATCAATCGTGATTTGTCTTTATTGCAGTTTCACCTGCGCGTGTTGGCGCAGGCTGCCAGTCCTCGACATCCACTGTTAGAGCGCTTATTCTTTTTGATTATTTTTTCATCAAATTTGGATGAGTTTTTCGAAATTCGAGTAGCTGGAATCATGCAAAAGCTAAACTTAGGTGACGTTGCTAGTAGTCCGCACGGTATGCGCCCAAGCGAAGTGCTTAACGAGATATCAGTAGTGACCCATGATGCTATTGATGAGCAGTATCGTATTCTCAATGAGGATATTTTGCCAGCACTTGCTGAGCAAGATATTCGTTACCTAAAGCGCGATGAGCTGAATGCGGAACAATCAGCGTGGATGAAGCGTTATTTTACGGAGCAAGTCTCACCAGTATTGACACCCATTAGTATTGATCCTGCACACCCGTTTCCACGTTTGGCTAATAAAAGCTTGAACTTTATCGCCACTTTAGAGGGTAAAGATGCCTTTGGTCGTGATATCAATTTGGCTATTGTGCCCGCGCCGCGCAGTTTACCACGTGTGATTCGTCTGCCCGATGAGCTAACGGGCGGTAAAGAACATCATGTGATGCTCTCAGCTATTATTCATGAGCATGTCGGTGAGCTATTCCCAGGTATGAGCGTGACGGGCTGCCACCAATTCCGACTGACACGTAATGCTGATTTAGATTTGGCTGATGATGTCGATGATATTGCCAAGGCGCTTGAGGGTGAGCTTGAGAATCGTCGCTTCGGTGATAAGGTACGCCTTGAGGTCACTACCGAATGTCCGACACCTATTAGCGACTATCTGCTTAACGAGTTTGGGCTGCATGACAATCAGTTGTACCGTGTCAATGGACCAGTCAACTTAACACGATTGCTGTTTGATTTTAATATTCCAGAACTGCGTTATCAGCCCTTTACTCATATAATGCCCAAGCCGTTCCGCCGTGAGTTCGATAAGCTAGATCGCAGTACCAGTATGTTTGCCGCCATGCGCAAAGGTAATGTGCTCGTTCATCATCCTTTTCATGCATTTTCACCGATTATCAATCTGTTATGGCAAGCAGCTAACGATCCCAAAGTGTTAGCGATCAAGCAAACCTTGTATCGCTCAGGAACCAATTCAGAGATAGTCCAAGCGCTTGCCGCTGCTGCGCGTAATGGCAAGGAAGTTACGGCGGTGATTGAGTTACGGGCACGTTTTGACGAGGCCTCTAATATCGCAGTAGCTAACCTGCTACAAGAAGCTGGCGCTGTCGTGGTCTACGGTATTGTTGGTTACAAAACCCATGCCAAGCTCATGCTGATTGTTCGCCGTGAGGATGGTCAGATGCGTCGTTATGTTCATCTAGGTACAGGTAACTACCATGCTGCCAATGCCAAGGTCTATACCGACTATGGGCTATTCAGCGCTGATCCTGATATCTCAGAAGATGTCCATAAAATATTCCAAGAGCTTACGGGCATGGGTAAACCTGCGAATCTCAAAAAACTGTTGCATGCGCCATTTACCTTGCACGACAAGCTCATGAGCTTCATCGACGATGAGATTGCTCATGCCACTGCTGGCAAGCGTGCGCACATTATTATCAAAGTAAATGCCCTGACGGAACGTCGATTAATTGACAAGCTGTATGATGCCTCACAAGCTGGCGTCAAGATTGAGCTGATTTTACGCTCGACATGTTGTTTGCGACCTCAGGTGCAGGGACTGTCTGAGAACATTACGGTTCGCTCTGTCATTGGGCGTTTTTTAGAGCATACCCGTGTCTACTATTTCTATAATAGTGGTGATGAGCGTATGTACTGTGGTAGTGCCGACTGGATGGATCGTAACTTATTCCATCGTATTGAAGTGGCATTCCCAATTGAAGAAAAAAAGCTATTTAGGCAAGTTTATCAGGATGGTCTACAAAACTATCTACAAGATAATGTGCAGGCATGGACGCTGCATGCTGATGGTAGCTGGGAGCAAATCCGACCCGCAGCAGGTGAGGTCGAGCATATTGCTCAAGACCACCTACTAAAGACGATTAACCATGTTGGTGAGTCTGTGTAATTTAATCGTTGATCACTACTCATTTCATTAACAGCTTTTAATATAATCAGTTGAAAACAAAACGGTTATGACTCTATTAAACGCACTACTGGTATAAATTTTACTTGCATGCTGTGTCTACGCTGACAGAGGCTGCGCAACCAATATTTTAAAAGCAAGTATCCCAGTAGTGCTATAACGCTTTTGAAATATATCGACTATACCAAAAACCAAGTACTGAATACTTTTCATACTTGGTTTTTTTAATTTTATTAATAGTGTATAGACGAGCTGAAAAAGTTACAAACTGGGTTTTAACAACACAATTATTCACATATTGATACGGCAGTACACTGGCGTCATTACAAATGAGCTACTTATAATGGATACTGGTTGAATAAATTTATTTGATACGCTATGAGCTGGGTTTTACTATAGCTTACTTAACAATAGATAGCTAAGACCAATAGGAGAGTCGTGATGACTAACAACACTGATAATACCTCAGATATAAAAAAAGCTGCTGATAATGCAGATGCTGCACAAATTGAAAAAAATCTAGAAGGGCACAAAAAACTAGAAGGGCACAAAAAAGCAGAGTCGCCAGAGCGCTTGAGTGAAGATGAGAAAACATCTTTTATTGATGAAGATGCTCGTACAGATAAGTGAATTTCACAGTAGACAATAACCCTATAAATGTGAGCAATACGCTATGACTAGTA
>JBBSUA010000323.1:0-3113 GCA_038235315.1 Pseudomonadales bacterium
AAAAATAAATCTATAAACTTATAAAATATAAAAAGGACAACGGTTATGGCCAACTCTCTTAGTATTACAGAAGAGCGTATCAGCCGGATAAGTGATATCGCAACTGGTTATGTACAAAAGGATAAATCCTTACTTGACCACTTCATTCACAGCTACTATCGACCCATGCATCAGGAAATAGCAGACGCGATTAGTGATGCTGATTTAGCAGGTATGGCACTGTACCATTTTACTCTGCTCAAAGCTTATGACACTAATAAACCACAGCTAGTTATTTTGAATCCTATTGCTGAAGAACAGCATTTTCATAGCTCGCATACGGTTATTCAAATGGTTGCTTACGATCGACCATTCTTAGTAGACACTTTGTTAATGAGTCTTGAAGATCAAGGTATTGACGTTCATCGGACCTATAATACGATTGTTAGCATTCAGCGAGATGACGACGGTAATATTATTCATATTGATAATGCTGATGTCAGCGAAACCTCACATATGTCATTAATACACTGTGAAATCGCTTATCAAGATAATGATGAAATTGCAGCATTGCACCAAATTTTATTGGATAAAGTAGATACTCTTGATACGGTAGTCGGTGATTGGGAACAGATGCATGCCCGCTTAACTAATATTAAGACAGAGCTGTCACAAAGACCGCTACCAGAGGTGTTTTATTCTCAGGAAGAAATCCAAGCATTTTTGGATTGGATATTAAATGATAATTTTATATTTTTAGGGTATCGAGAATATCGTCTAGAATCTAGTGTACCTATTGTAGTGAATGATATCTCGAAAAATAATGACACAGATAACGCCAAGCAAATACATAAAAATACTGACTTGGATTTATATGCCATTGGCAATAGTGGTCTAGGTTTATTACGCGGTGCTAGCGAAGACAGCCCGTCCGAAAGCTTTAATAGTTTACCCACGGAACTTAAGCATTTACTTACAGAGCCGCGAGTACTGATGTTATCTAAATCAAGTCGCGTATCACCTATTCACCGTTCGGTATATATGGACTTCCTAGGTATTCATAAGTTTGATACTGAAGGTAAACTGGTTGGCGAATATCGATTTATTGGTCTACTGACCTCACAAGCGTACCAGCTAAGCGTACAGCAAATTCCTTTACTGCGCGAAAAATCCAATAAAATCAGAGCGATAGCAGACCTACCATTAAACGGTTATGCGCATCATAAAATGTTGCATGTGATTAATACTTTACCACGCGATGATCTATTTCAAGGAAGTGTTGAAGAGTTATATCCTATCGTTTCTGGCATAAGTCAGCTGCAAGATAAAAAAAGCTTACGGCTATTTAGTCGGATTGACCATTATCAGCGTTTTGTCTCATGTCTTGTTTATATACCACGAGATAAATTCAACACTGAGCTGCGTATTAAAGTACAACAAGTACTAAAAGATGCTTATGGTGGTACTTCATCTGGCTTTACTACTGAATTTAATGAATCAGAGCACGCGCGCGTTCACGTCCATGTACGTACCGTGCCCGGTCAAGTTAATTTTGTAGATAACAGTGATCTTGAGGCTAAGCTATCTACATTGATGCAATCGTGGAGCGATCATTATCAAAAAATGCTCCTTGATAATGTGGGCGAACAACAAGCCAATACCTTGATTCGTCGATTCTTACGTTATATTCCTGCTGCCTATCAAGAACGTTTTGATGCTAGAACTGCCGTCGAAGACACCAAGCGTTTGGTAAGCCTAACTGATGAACAACCAATGATATGGCATTTATATCAATCAACGGGCGATGACGGTAATCAATTACATCTAAAACTATATGGTCGTCAGCAACCAGTTATATTGTCTAAAGTACTACCAGTGCTTGAGAACTTTGGGGTTTCAGTCATCTCAGCTCAAACTTATGAGTTTGACTTGCCAGAGCAATCTATTTGGATGCAAGAGTATGAGCTAACCCTTGAACATGTTGATACCGTCGATATGCAGGTAGTACGCGGACAATTTGAGGATAGCCTCAAAGAAATTTGGGCGGGACGGGTTGAGAGTGATCCTTTTAATGAGTTAGTGCTCATTACTAAGCTTGATACTTATGACGTCGTGATATTACGTGCTCTATCAAGCTATATGCGCCAAGCACGAGCACCATTCTCTAATGCCTATATTCAGCAAACCGTAGTTAAAAATAGTGCCATTAGTGTCGCATTGGTTAATTTATTTGATGCACGTATGAACCCAAAATATAGTGAAGATATACGCTCTGATAAAACTTTGCAGATTCAAGAACAGATCACTAACTCATTAGCCAACGTCGACAGTTTAGATGAAGACCGTATTTTGCGCTGGTACTTAGACTTAATTAACGCTATGTCGCGAACGAACTTCTACCAAACTGATAGTAACGGTCAGCGTAAAGACAGGTTATCATTCAAATTCTTGGCAGCTGATATTCCAAACTTACCAAAACCAAAACCGATGTTTGAGATATTTGTCTATTCACCGCGGGTAGAAGCGGTGCATCTGCGTGGTGGCAAAGCCGCTCGTGGCGGACTGCGTTGGTCAGATCGAATGGAAGATTTTCGTACCGAAGTACTGGGCTTAGTCAAAGCGCAAATGGTCAAAAATGCAGTAATTGTTCCTGTTGGCTCTAAAGGCGGGTTCATTGTCAAAAACAAAACGATGGCTGATGGTCGTGATGTCTTTCAAGCCGAAGGTATTGCTTGCTATCAAACATTCCTACGGGGAATGCTTGATATTACAGACAATATCGTTGATGGACATATTGTCCCGCCAGCCAATACGATACGTCATGATGAGGATGATCCGTACTTGGTTGTCGCCGCTGATAAAGGTACGGCAAGTTTTTCTGACATCGCCAATGCTTTATCTACTGAATATAACTTCTGGCTTGATGATGCCTTTGCCTCAGGTGGTTCGGTCGGTTATGACCATAAAGCCATGGGCATCACAGCACGTGGAGGTTGGGAGTCGGTCAAACGTCACTTCCGTATGCGCGGTATGGACATTCAAAACCGTGATGACTTTACCGTCGTTGGCATCGGTGATATGAGTGGTGATGTATTCGGTAATGGTATGTTGCGCTCACACCATACTAAATTGGT
>JBBSUA010000324.1:0-3111 GCA_038235315.1 Pseudomonadales bacterium
CGCAAGATAGCGATAAGCAACACTTTTACCAAGGTAAAATCCAAGCAGCCAAGTACTTTATTGATTGGGAATTACCAACTATCCAACGTGATATTGAATTATTAAATAACGACAATGCTGTGTGTACAGACATGCAAGCTGAGTGGTTTTAAGTATCTAATATAGTCAGTCTTAAATAGATAAGATACAAATACTTCAAGCGTGCTGTTGGTATAAATTTTCCTTGCTTGCTGTGTCTACGCTGACAGAGGCTGCGCAAAATTCATCCCAACAGCACTGTATTTATTTTAAAGTGGATTGAATATAGTCAAAAAATAAATTTTTAAGCAAGTCGTGTTTTAACCAAACAGCTTTTAAACAATTAACTCTTAAATCTAAAATTTTAAAGGAATAAATTATGACCGCAATAAATAAACAGTGGCGACTCAAAGCAAGACCTGTTGGCGAACCGAGTGCCGATACGTGGGACTATACTGAGTCAGAAGTACCGACAATTACGGATGGTCAGCTATTAATTAAAATTGAATACATCTCTTTAGATCCGGCGATGCGCGGTTGGTTAAACGATGCCAAGTCTTATATAGAACCTGTGCAAATTGGCGATGTCATGCGTGCGGGTACTGTTGGGGAAGTTATCGAGAGTAAGCACGAAAAGTTTGTAGTAGGCGACTTTGTGTGTGGACACAATGGCGTACAGTCTTATGCGGTCAGCGATGGCGCTGGCTTGTATAAAGTGGATCCAAATCTAGCACCATTGTCTTATTATTTAGGTGTATTGGGTATGCCGGGTATGACTGGTTATTTTGGTTTATTAAAAACGGGTGAACCTAAAGCGGGCGAGACTGTAGTGGTATCAGGTGCAGCTGGCGCTGTCGGTGGTTTAGTTGGACAGATTGCCAAAATTAAAGGCTGCCGCGTTGTTGGTATCGCTGGTGGTAGCGAAAAATGCAAGTTCTTAGTAGATGAGCTAGGATTTGATGCCGCGATTGACTACAAGAATGAAAATGTGAAAAAAGCGTTAAAGCAGGCTTGCCCAGATGGGGTTGACGTGTATTTTGATAATGTTGGCGGTGATATCTTAGATGATGTACTAACCCAAATTAATCTACATGCGCGTATCGTTATTTGTGGCGCTATTAGCCAATATAACAACACAACGCCCGTTAAAGGTCCGTCAAATTACTTAGCATTATTGGTAAATCGCGCCCGTATGGAAGGTATCGTTGTCTTTGATAATATCAAAGAATATCCGACTGCGATGAAAGATATTGCCGGATGGATACAGTCAGGTGAGCTAACCGTTAAAGATCATATCGTTGAAGGCATTGAAACCTTCCCAGAAACGCTAATGATGCTGTTCAAAGGCAAAAACTTCGGAAAACTAGTACTCAAGGTAGAGGGATAAATCATGACAACAAATGGACTTGAATCAAACAGTATTGCAAATCTGCCCGCCTCAAATGTCGCCGGCAAACGTATCTTAATCACTGGCGGTGCGTCTGGTATCGGTGCGGCAAGCGCTTTACTACTAGCGAGTCGCGGTGCTAAAGTCGTCATTGGGGATTTAGCGGAAGAAATGGGAGCAGCCGTTGCCAAACAAGCCCAAGATGCGGGCAATAGCATCACCTTCAAAAAAGTAGATGTCACCAGTGGCGACGATGTACGCGCTTTATTTGCTTTTGCGATGCAAGAGCTTGGTGGGCTTGACGTGGTCGTCAATAATGCTGGTATCGATCACAAGCCTGCACCGATGCATGAGCTGAGCGATGATGAATTTGATCGTAATATTGCCGTCAATTTAAAAGGCGTTTGGCATTGCATGCGTGCCGCTGTGGGTTGCATGGCACCCAATGGTGGTGGTCATGTCATTAACGTTGCCTCTATTGCAGGTTTGCGTTCGGCACCGCTGCTGTCAGCCTATAGCGCTGCTAAGCATGGGGTTATGGGACTGACTAAGTCTGCCGCTCATGAATATGCCCGCGCAAACATTCGCTTTAACGCGGTATGTCCAAGTTTCATTGATACGCCAATGGTGCAAAATACCATGGCAAAAATGGATGAACGCGCACAACAAGCCACTATCAAAGCCAGCCCACTGCGTCGTCTAGGCACGGTCGATGAAGTGTCAGGTGCAATTGCTTGGCTGGCGAGTGATGAGAGCAGCTTTATGAATGGTCATGCTTTCACACTTGATGGCGGTATGTTGGCTTAACGTTCCATGAATAAGTCACAAACTGCTTTATCTAACCTAATTATTTAGAAGTATATGAGGAGTATGCATGAAGGGTTTATTTGATTTAACGGGCAAGATTGCTCTAGTCACTGGTGCAAGTCGTGGTATCGGCGAATCTATTGCGCGCCTGTTAGCGGCAAGAGGCGCGCACGTAATTGTCTCTAGTCGCAAGATTGATGCTTGCCAAGCTGTCGCTGACAGCATCGTTGCTGACGGTGGCAAGGCCAGTGCTTTTGCGTGTCATGTGGGAGAGATGGCGCAGATTGACGCTATCTTCGAGCATATCAAAAGTGAATTTGGTCAAATTGATATTTTGGTTAATAACGCCGCAGCCAACCCTTATTACGGTCATATCTTAGATACCGATCAAGCTGCCTTTGATAAAACAGTCGAGGTCAATATCCGTGGCTATTTCTTTATGTCGACAGCAGCTGGCAAGATGATGCGCGATCAAGGTGGTGGCGTTATCTTAAATACAGCATCAGTGAATGGCATTGTAGCAGGCGACAAGCAGGGTATCTACTCCATTACCAAAGCCGCCGTCATCAGCATGACCAAAGCCTTTGCTAAAGAGTGCGGCCCGTTAAATATTCGGGTCAATGCGTTATTACCGGGACTTACCGATACCAAGTTTGCGTCAGCGTTGACGACCAATGATAAAGTGCTCAATATGGCACTTAGAGCAATCCCATTAGGTCGCGTGGCTGATCCTGATGAAATGGCAGGCACGGTATTGTATCTCGTGTCTGATGCGTCAAGCTATACCACGGGGGCATGTATCATCGTTGACGGTGGTATGCTGGCTTAGTCGCTTATCTACTATGATGTTATGAAGAACTAAAAAAGCACCTTATTAGGTGCTTTTTTATGGAAGTATA
>JBBSUA010000325.1:0-3071 GCA_038235315.1 Pseudomonadales bacterium
AGTGGGCTGATTTTGTAGTCTTTAACATTAGGCGTGGTTAATACGGTCACGACTGAGTTAGCGACTGTAGTCCAAGGCAGTTGATCTTTAAAGATTACCTGAGCCTGTTTGTAATTGGCAATACGCTCATCTTGGTTAGTATTTGCACGCGCATCCATAACCAGCTTATCAAAGTCTTTATTACACCAGCGCGAGTAGTTGTTGCCACCGACCGCATCACAAGATAATAGAACACCTAACCAGTTATCAGGATCTCCATTATCGCCTGTCCAACCAGCTAGGATAGCTTCAGGCTCGCCTTTGCCGGCACGTTTTAGATATTCGCCCCACTCGTAAGTCACGAGCTTGGCTTTGACCCCAATTTTGGCCCAATCCGATTGAATCATTTCTGCCATGAGCTTGGCATTAGGATTATAAGGACGCTGAACAGGCATATACCATAAGTCGATTTCTAAATTTTTAGCCCCTGCTTCAGCCAGTAGGGCTTTGGCTTTTTCGATATCGTAAGGCGCATCTTTGATCTCATCATTATAGCCCCACTGCGTTGGTGGCATTGGGTTGGTTGCTTTGATACCAGAACCTTGATATACCGCATTGATGATGGCGTCTTTATTAATCGCCATATCTAGGGCACGGCGGACGTTGACATCTTTAAGGTCTGGCTTTTCAGTGTTATAGCCTAAGTAACCGACGTTAAATCCAGCATCTTCTAAAACGTTTGCTTTGCCAGATTTTTTGGCAGATTCCACTTCAGAGGGATTGGCATAAGCTGAGACATTACATTCGCCCGCTTGTACTTTTTGTGCGCGAACAGCAGAATCTTTGGTAATGACAAAGACTAGATTGTCGATATGAATATCGTCTTTGTTCCAATAATCAGGGTTTTTGGTATAACGAATCTGCGCATCTTTTTGATACGAGGTAAAGACGAACGGTCCAGTACCAACTGGTTTGGTATTAAGGTCAGCGGCATTACCAGCGTCTTGTAATTGCTTGGCATACTCTGCAGAATGCACATAAGCAAACGGCATCGCTAGGTTTTGTAGGAAGGGCGCATTGGTTTCAGTCAGGGTGATTTTGACCGTATAATCATCAACTTTTTCGACTTTTTCGATAATATCAGGTAAGCCCATACCTACTGAATACGGAAACTCAGCGGGATAGTCTTTATTAAAGGCAAAGCCGGTATCAGTCAGACGTTCGATGGTAAAGATAATGTCATCAGCGTTGAAGTCACGCGTTGGCGTGAAGTAATCGGTCTTGCCGAATTTGACGCCTTTACGTAGATTGAGCGTATAAGTCTTACCATCTTCGCTGATATCCCAGCTCTCTGCCAAGCCCGGCTCAATTTCAGTTTCGCCACGTTTGAATTGCACGATGCCGTTAAAGATAGGATAAGCACTGGCATCAAAGTCAGTACCCGCCGTATATTGCGCAGGATCAAAGCCTGCTGGGCTACCTTCTGAACAGTAAATTAAAGTCTTAGCAGCTTTAGCATCGCTGCTAGCATCCGCAGTTTTATTATCGCCACTACAGGCGCTGACAGCTAACGTTAAGGCTGCTAATAAAGTGAGCTTAAAAAATGGAGTTTGCATTCTGGTTACATCCTGTATGAACCGTAAGATAATTATCAGTTGATAATACGACCCTAATGCTGAGCACTATGAGCCGTAAAATGCAAAAAATAATATTTTAATTCCCTTTAAAATATCTGCTATTTAAACCGTTTTAATCTCATATTCGATTATCATTAGAGTTAAATAAGCAAATTAGTAGACCGAATATATATGTAAATATGACGTTGCGCAAGACATCTGCAACGTAAATATGAATTATTTTATACCTTAGACAAACTTTTAGTTTTATTTAGGGTAAATCTGTCCATAAGTTTGAGATTAAAATAGGGTCTGTTGAGCAGTCCTAATATTTGACTGTTCAACAGACCCTAGTAGTGTAGTCACCAAAAAAATAGCCAATTCATTGAATTGACTATTTTAGAATATGTTATTAATCCTAGGCTGGACTCACCACCAACACATTCTCTAAATCTGTCCACGTATTGTCAACGCCATCAGCCGATGTCTCTACACACAGTACAATCAAATCCCAATCGTTAGGCTCGACGTTGTAGACAAAGTTAGTCATGCCAAGACCGTAGTTATCAGTAAAACTCAGCATCGTAGTAATCGCAGCGCCCAGTGCAATTGGAGAGCGAGTAAGCGCGCTAAAGTTAACAGTCGATACATTATCGTCTTGTTTTTGTGCTTGCATTTCAAGCCATTCGGCTAATAAAAATGGCAACCAGACGAACTCATTACTACCCAAGACTAAGACACGCGGTGGCAAATTATTGGTAATATTAAGTGTCTCTGCAAAACCTTTTTGATCATTAAACTTGGAAAATTTCTGATGAAACTGTGTTAAGTACTCAGCAAAACCGTCAGTACTGTCTAGTGTTGGAAAGCGTCCCCAATTGCCAGTCGACAAAATAGGCTGTGAACCAGCGGCAGTGGTATCAACGGAGGGCATGATAATGGGTTTAGGATTGGGCACATCCGTCCACTCCCATGCACCTGATAATAGATGATGACGACAGAATTCGATATTGGGTAGACGATCAGCTATCTTATCATCCATACCTACTTGAGCCTGATTTTGCTGTAGGGACCAATCAACTAAAGTGGTTAAATGAACTTGCTCCAATTGCGTCAGTCCCGCCTCGCGTAGCGCACTGACTACATTGACACAAGTATTACCTGTCGAGGCTTCATCATCAACCATAATCAAAGTTTTACTGGCAAGTAATTGGGCTCGAATAGCTTTGTCGCTGCTTTGATAAATTAAATGCTGGCTAGCATGGCTATGATCTTCGCTAAAGGTGGTTAGCAAAGCATTATTACTATTCTCATCGTGCTGTGCGTGACGGGTAGAATTAAGCAATAAGGCTTTTGGATAGCGCGTTTGCAACGCTTGATGCACCCCAGCTGACAACCCAACAGCCGTCTCTGCCATACCAATCACTAAGATAGGTTCAGGTAAATCATTAGGTATTAGCGTTGCCAAATCGGTAA
>JBBSUA010000326.1:0-3068 GCA_038235315.1 Pseudomonadales bacterium
AAGCTACTTAACAGGTTACTTCTCTAAATACTGAATCTTACCTTCAACACCATCCCACTTTTCAGCTTCTGGTAAGCCACCAGTCATCTCGGTGATGTTCGGCCATTTTTGCGCGAGCTCTGCGTTGAGCTCAGTGAACATCTCTTGCCCTTTGGGCACCTCATCTTCAGAAAATATCGCATTGGCAGGGCATTCAGGCTCGCATAGTGCGCAGTCGATGCACTCATCAGGATCGATGACGAGGAAGTTGGGGCCTTCATAAAAGCAGTCCACCGGACAGACTTCGACACAGTCGGTGTATTTGCAAAGAATGCAGTTATCTGTAACGACAAAGGTCATAGTGATGGCTACCTGTTATTGGTTTGGCTCGTTATTCAATGAATAAATAAAAAACGGTTGTATAAAAAATAAAACGTATTTTAGCGCTTTTAGGCTCATTAAACAATTCCCTTTAGCAACTAATGAGTTGTTTAAGAGTATATAGCAAATCATGCGCTTGCTTGGGCGTTAGGCTATCAGGGTCAGTATCGATAAGTAATTTGTTTAGCTCAAGTAGCTGATTTTGTTGTTTATTATCGATTATGGTCTCTGTTTTTTCATTCGTATTATGAGTAACTACGTTAGTATGGTCGTTATAAAGCTGCTGACGTTTATCATTTACTGACTTAGCTAATTCATTTTTGTCATCAGGCATGCTAGTTTTACGAACAACTTTATCAGTGACTATATCAGTGGCTTCATTAGTACCATTATTAGCAACTTCATTAGCAACTGCATTAGCAACCAAGGTATCAAGCAGATAACGCTTGGCGTCTTCTAGTACTGCGTTGGGAATACCTGCCATCTTTGCGACATGTAGCCCAAAGCTAGAGCTGGCAGCGCCTTCATGGATTTGATGGAGTAATAATAGCTGCCCATCAACATCGCTAGCGGCGACATGCACATTGCGGATACCGCTATTTATCCCATCGACCGTGTTTGCTAATGTTGTCAGCTCAAAATAATGAGTGGCAAATAATGTCAAGCAGCCAATATCGAGCAGCTTATTAACACAGGCATGAGCAATCGCTAGTCCGTCGGTCGTCGCTGTACCACGTCCAACTTCATCCATGAGTACCAAGGATTTGTCAGTCGCTTGATTAAGAATATTGGCGGTTTCTATCATCTCGACCATAAAGGTTGATTTGCCACCCGCTAAGTCATCGGCTGAGCCAATACGAGTAAAGATACGATCGATATCACCGATATACGCATGAGTCGCCGGCACGAAACTACCGCAACAGGCAAGTAATACGATAAGAGCAGTCTGACGCATATAGGTAGATTTACCGCCCATATTAGGCCCGGTAATCATTAATAACCGTTCAGGATGACCATTTTTACCATTGCTACTGCCAAGCTGACAATCATTGGCAACGAAGTGACGTTTATGGTCAGTGCGGTTATTATTATTGGCATTGTTGTAGGTATTGCTATTAATGTTGGTTAGGTTCAATGCCGCTTCGACGACCACATGACGACCAGCACGAATATCGACGGTGGTTAGATTTTGCCATTCGCTTTGCTTTTCATGGTGAAAGTCAATCTGATGTTGGCTACTGCTATTAAGGCTATCAGTCGTATCTAGATTGCTCGTAGCTGCTAAATCATTATCAGCGTCAGTGCTATCCGAATCATTACTCATAACTGGACGTTGCCAATCATAAGTCACTGCCAACTGTGCCCAATTACTTAGCACGTCTATTTGAGCAATAGCTGCGCTCAATTGTTGTAATTCAGCAAGATGGGTACTAAGTGAGGTAAGCAACGCTTGATATAGATGCTTTTCGCGTACGAGTGCTAATGTTTGCGCACTTAGATATTCAGTTTCGAGCGTCTTTAGCTCATCGGTAATAAAGCGCTCGCTGTTCTTAAGCGTTTGTCGACGGATAAAATGAGTGGGTGCGTTCTGTGCTTGCATCTTGGGCAATTCGAAATAAAAGCCGCTGACTTTGTTAAAACCAACTTTTAGGCTTTGCAATTGATGAGCTTGTCGTTCGCCCTCTAACATCTGATCAAGTGTCGCTTGAATATTGTCATGCAAGTGAGTGAGGCGATCAAATTCTTCATCGAAGCCTAATGCCAGCATACCGCCGTCACGAATATGAGCAGGGGGTTCGATCACGATAGCACGCTCAATTAAGTCGGCTATCTCTTGAATAGCTGGTAGTTGCGCAGGCAACTGTTGCATTAGCATCGCCAATAAGCCACTGTGCTCAGCCTGAATATTGGCTTGAGTGAGTAAACTCGTAATCGCACTGCTACTTGCAATACCATCAGCGAGCTTGCGCAAGTCGCGCGGCTTGGCGCTCATCAGACCGATGCGACTGCTAATACGCTCAATATCACCGATGGTATTTAAAGTCTGACGTAGAGCAGTTACCAATGAGTTATCTGATTTAGAATTGTCTTTTATTACACCAGCCAATAGCTGGGTAATAGCGTCTAAGCGCTGATTGATAAGGCTATGCTGACGCAGTGGTCGCTTCATTTGTTGTACTAGGAATCTTCGTCCCATCGGAGTCTTACAGTGATTGAGCACGGATATCAAAGACGTACCATTGGCGCTAACGGGCACAAACAACTCAAGGTTTTGCTGACTATTGGCGTCGATGATCAGGTAGTCATTATGGTATTCTACGATAAGCTTATTGACCTGCGGCACTTGACGTTGCTGGGTTTGCTGCGCGTAGTGAATAAGCGCGGCGCAGCTGGTTTGACTCAATATAGCATCGCTGATACCGAGACCATCAAGACGCTGTACATTGAACTGCTGGCACAGTGTCGCTGTCGCATGATCACGATGAAAATCCGTGGCGGCAACTTCTATTATGGGACAATCAAGCTGACGACGTAACCATAATAGCCACGTCTCATCAGTAGACTCGCTGACGATACATTCACTAGGCGCAAATCGAGCCAACACGGTCAGTATTTGCGTTTGCAAGTCATCACTATCACCTGCATCTTTGGTTGCAACGCTTAGTGATTGCGTGGTTAGGGTGCCTGCCGCTAAGTCTAATTGGCTC
>JBBSUA010000327.1:0-3056 GCA_038235315.1 Pseudomonadales bacterium
AATAATTTCATCATCAATGGACTCTTTGCCTAGATGGTAAGCCGCAACTAATGCTGCCAACAATAACAGAGCAGCGATTTCGACTAGCATAATGTATTTGCTAAATAATGCCGTACCTACAGCCTTAGCTGGAATGCTAACCGCGCCAATAACGGCAGTCTCATCATGGTTGAGGCCAATCATCGCATACAGCACAATCGCGATGATAATCGTCAATCCTGTTGGTACTGCCCAGGTTCTAGCGTCAAGCCAACGCTCTTCTCGCGCATCGCTAGTGATTCCTAAGTTGAGCATCATTATAACAAAGACAAATAAAACGAGAATAGCACCCGCATAAACGACAATTTCAAGCGCACCAGCAAACGGTGCACCAATGATAAAAAAGATACCGGCGATAGCCAGTAATGTCACGATCATGGACAAAATAGCATGCACTGGATTAGCCAGTATAATCACACGCAGGCTGGCAAATATGGCAACCGCCCCAAGTGCGTAAAACCCTACTAGTTCAGGATTATTTAAAAAGTTCATCATGGCAGTAAACTCCTTAGATCAATAGGTGCTGCTTCGTTTTGTGCCGCGCCTTTTGGTTTATCTGCTACTGCCATACCGGACACGCGATAATAGTTATAATCGGGATATTTACCGGGTCCTGAAATTAATAAATGCTCTTTTTCATAGATTAAGTCCTGACGAACATACTCACCCATCTCAAAGTCAGGCGTCATCTGAATAGCCGTTGTCGGACAAGCTTCTTCGCACATACCACAAAAGATACAGCGTGAGAAATTAATCCGAAAGAACTCTGGATACCAGCGCCCATCTTCACGCTCTGCTTTTTGTAGCGAGATACAACCTACAGGACAGGCCACCGCACATAAGTTACAAGCAACGCAGCGCTCATCACCATCAGGATCACGAGACAATATAATACGCCCACGAAACCGTGGCGGTACTGGTACTGGCACTTCAGGATACAAGATAGTATCGCGCGGCCTGATTGCATGGCTATTGACCATCCACATGCTGCGGATTATAGTATAAAATCCAACGACAATCTTTTTTATGCTAGTAAACATGGGTTTATAATCCTTATCATCTTTACCCAAGTCATCGATAATGAATACAGATGACTACACTATTGGTGTCGGGAAAAAGATTAAAATTACGGCAGCAGTAACCAACAAGTTAATCAAGGTTATTGGTAGACAAACTTTCCAGCCAAAATTCATCACCTGATCGTAGCGCGGACGCATGAGCGAGCCTCGGGCTAGAATAAACATTGTCATAAAGAACAAGGTCTTAATCATGAACCAAAAAGCAGGTGGAATAAATGGAATGTCTAAATTAAAAGGAGCCAACCAACCACCAAAGAACAAACAAGTCATTAGTGCAGAGATCAATACCACATTGACGTATTCACCAATAAAGAACATGCCGAACTTCATACCAGAATATTCAACATGGTAACCTTCAGCAAGTTCCTGCTCAGCTTCTGGTTGGTCAAACGGATGCCTATGCGTCACCGCAACCCCAGCCACCACAAAGGTTAAAAACCCAAAAAACTGTGGAATGATATACCAGCCATCAATTTGTGATTCGACAATCACACGTAGGTTAAATGAGCCAGTCAAAGCAACGACGCCCATTAAAGACAAACCTAAGAATACTTCATAGCTGATAGTCTGAGCTGCCGAACGCAAGCCCCCTAATAATGAGAACTTATTAGCAGAGGCCCAACCACCGAACATGACCGCATAAACGGCGATACCTGCCATCGCAAAGAAGAATAATATCCCAATGTCCCAATCAGCTACGCCAAGGGTTGGCGAGATCGGAATAATGGCAAAAGACGCCAAAGCCGTAAACATCGCCACTGCAGGTGCTAAAGTGAACATAAACTTATCAGTAAAGTTCGGTGTCCAATCTTCTTTAAAGAAAATTTTGAGCATATCCGCGACTAACTGCAAGGAGCCAAAAGGCCCCACACGGTTGGGACCATACCGATCTTGCCAAAGTGCTAACATCCGGCGCTCATACACAATCATTACTGCGGCAACAATAACGACCACCAAAAAGATGACCAGTGATTGAACGACTAAAAACAAAATTGACCAAGCATCAAAGGTTAAACTACCTGCCAAGAAACTCGGCACATCAGGGATAATACGAGTAAATGACATATTATACCTCTTGCATCGTAGGTGGCAGAGCTGTGCTGCTCATACTAGAATCGGAAGCTAAAGCCATATCGTTTGCCATTGCATTAGACATCATTATTGGGGCATCGACTTTACGTACTGATGCAGGCAATGACGGATGAATGATACTCACTTGTCCGACCGGATAACCGATGCAACCTTCAGCTAAATAGGGCACTAATTGAACGGGCAATATTATTTGCTGATTATCAATCTCAATAGCTAAATAGTCACCAGCAGTGATGCTCCACTCTTTAGCATTATCAATACCAACACGCCAAGTAGCCACAGGTAACTGCTCAGCGACGATTGGACTACGTGATGCCATCATTGAGCTGGCATAAATATTATAGATAGGCACAAGCTTGGCTTGCCCTTGCTGCATATTAGTAGCATTCAAAGCATTGGCTTCAGGAGCAACATATTGACGTAATGCTAAGCGCTCTAACTCATCAAATAGTCGAATACCTGGGTCGCCATTCTTAAGACTACCACCGACTTTGTCTTGATATTTATTCCATGCTTGTGGTGAGTTCCAACCAGGAGCATTTGCAAACGGAATCATTGAGCTTGGTGTTTGCTCACCGCTATAACCTTCCATTGAAAAGGTTAAACCTGTATCCAAGTCTTTTGGCTGCATCGGTTCATGTACTGATATTGGTGCACGCATAGCGGTACGACCTGAATAACGACGTGGCTCACGAGCAATTTTTAATCCAGTGATACGGAAATCAGCATCAGGTGCAGCACCCTTAATACCAGCAAGTTTAGGATGAGTCGCAATCAAGGCATTGATCACATCATCAAGCTGTGTCCAATCAATCGACTTACCTTCTAAATTACTATGAACGGCAT
>JBBSUA010000328.1:0-3046 GCA_038235315.1 Pseudomonadales bacterium
AAGTCGCATCCAAGACAGTTGATTCGTACGGTACTGGCTGACAATACTGATAATGCGCTACCGAAAAAGCTCCTGACTGCGCTACAAGCAACGCTTTGGGACGATATCAAAGAAGTTGAGCTGGCCAATATTAAAGATGAGCGTTTAATGGCGCTTGGGGCAACCATTAATGGCTGGCAACTCAAACCCTCTGGCACTGAAGGCTATCGTACCGCTGAGGTGACACGCGGTGGCGTCAAGACTGATGAGGTGTCATCGAAGACAATGCAAAGCAACTATCAAGATGGGCTATACTTTATCGGAGAAGTACTCGATGTCACTGGCTGGCTTGGTGGCTATAATTTTCAATGGGCATGGGCAAGTGGCTTTGTCTGTGGTGAAGTGGCTTAGAGTGATGGTGGATAGTTTTTGTATGCTGCTGCTATTGAGTGGCGAGCCAATTGGTGAATCGATTGCCGGATATAGAGCTTTCGTTATGACTACTCAAGATGAGCTAAAGCAGATTTTTCATGATTACCAAACGGGTAATTTTGTTTAAGGATGTCTAACATCACTAAAAACTTATCTAACTGAGATACCTATATAGTCAATGAAAAGTAATATCGCTACATCACGTACTGCTGATATAAATTTTTCTTGCTTGCTGTGCCTGCGCAGACAGAGGCTGCAAAAAGTTTATATCAGCAGCACCGTAGCGTTTTTAAGATACTTTCACTATAGAGAGTTCATTCAATTAAGTTAACAAAAAAAAGCCCCGACAGCATCATGCTATCGGGGCTTTTGTCGCTTTGAGAATCAGAGAATTAACCTGACACTTTTATACTAAGCTTCCTTTAAAAAAGGATAGTCTGTATACCCTTGCGTACCACCACCATAAAAGGTTGCTGGATGCTGCTCATTGAGCGGCGCACCTTGATGTATGCGTTCAGCCAAATCAGGATTGGCAATATAATCACGTCCAAAGGCAGCCGCATCAATGTAACCTGCTTTGACATTTTTTTCAGCTTTTTCAGCAGTATAGCCACCAGCCGCAATGATAGTATTGTCAAAAGCTGCACGGATTTTTTGACGGAAGCCATCATTATAAGGCGTACCGCCTGCCCAATCCGGCTCAGACAGATGCAAGTACATAGGCGCACGCTTATTGATTTGCTCAATCATCCAGATATTTTTGTCTTCTTCATAGCCAGCGTCTACATTGTTGAAGCTACCAAGCGGTGACACACGAATACCAACATGATCGGCATCCCAAGCATCGATACAAGCATCAAGCACATCAAGCGTTAAGCGCGCTCGGTTTTCACGACTACCACCGTATTCATCTTCGCGCTTGTTGGTTTGCTCAACCCAAAATTGATGCAATAGATAACCATGCGCGCCATGCACTTCTACCCCATCAAAGCCCGCTTCTTGTGCCAGCTTAGTCGCATGCGCAAAGTCCGCGATCACTTGCTTGATCTCATCTAGTGTTGCTGGGCGTGGCGGAGTAGCATCGACGCGAATCGCCTGATTGTCGCTATCACGTAGTGAGGTACGAACCCCAACATCGATATCAGACGCCGAAATAGGCGCTTTACCATCAGGCTGGACGCTTTCGTGAGCGACGAGACCGGTATGCCATAGCTGTACGACGATTTTGCCACCTTTAGCATGGACATTATCAACGATAGTTTTCCAAGCAGTGGTCTGATCTTGAGTATGAAGACCTGGCGCGCCTGCATAGCCTTTTGCTTGAAAAGAAACTTGTGTTGCCTCAGTGATAATAAGCCCTGATCCTGCACGCTGCGAATAATATTCACCAGCTAATGCCGTCGGAACATCACCCGGCTCAACGGCTCGCAATCGCGTTAATGGTGCCATAACAATGCGGTTTTTTAGGATTTGTGTGCCCATTTTAACGGGTTCGAATAAGTTATCATGTGCCATGGTGTGCCTTGTTTATTGTTATCGATTAACGATAGTAAATTTAATAAGAATTGATTGAATCGATTTCTTTATAAGGCACAGATGATATTATTCAAGAAAAACTTACAAACAAAAACACTGATTTAAGTCTATTTTGGTAACTCTAGATAGGGACTGTTTATACTGTCTTATAACCTTGTTAAGACAATAGTTCAAACACTCAATATTATCGGTTTGTCAGCGCCATAAAGGATCTAACTATGCGAAGAACCACTTTGACGCTCACGATGGCAATCTTATTAGTTGCTACGAGCGCCTGCCAGCCTAAAGCTGATTTGTCAGATCCATCAATTGAATCAGATATATTAGACACGACATCAACGTCTACGCAGCAGCCACCCAAAGAGATAGTAACGCCAAAAGCACTCACTAAAGCATTCTTAGCGTCGTCTAAAAAGCAGTTAACCAACGAGCTTATTTGCACTAAGCTTAGTGATGCTATGAGCGCTATTGGTGATAACAGTAAATTTGAAGATATTCATGCTATTCAGCGGCAATTAGACGCGTGCTTGCCACTCAGTGATAACCTTGAAATATTGCAATGGCTAGTGGACTATCAATCTATGTACAGGCGTTTTTTGTCAGAGGGTAATGCGGTAGATGACCAAAAATTTAATGAAGTGATGTACACATTGGATCAAGGTGAAAAAATATCTTTAGAACAACTAAAAACGATGAGTCCACGCGTTCGATACCTCATTGAACTGGTTCAGAGTGATGCGGATGTGAGAATACTTAGTTTGGGAGAGGGTTACTATGCATTTGACCATAACTTAAAAGCAATGGCCGACATATTCACGCCTTATTTACCCAAAGACCAAAAAGCATTCATCCAGCGTATGGCAATAGACAATCAAGATATCCTTTGGAGTGATGCTGCGGTTGCTATTTCTTTCGACGAGGTGATCGAACGCGCTCAATTTTGGGAAGAGTATATTCAACGTTATCCAAAGGGCTACTCTGTTGAGGATGCCAAAGACTTATTAAACTTGTATCGATATATCATTATTTTTGGCTCAGATAATACTCAATGGACAGATGACGCTGTGCATGAGTTTATAAGTCCAGAATATGAGCAAGC
>JBBSUA010000329.1:0-3040 GCA_038235315.1 Pseudomonadales bacterium
CCTTCATTATCATTTATATTGACCCAATCACCCACTTGAAACGACTGCTCAATTAAGATGGTGATACCAGCGATAAAGTTGGCGAGTGTCGACTGAGCCGCAAAACCTACTGCTAGACCGACGATCCCTAAACCAGCAACTAAGGAGACGATATCAAATCCGAACTGCGCCATAACGCTGGCAAGACCCAGTACCAAAAGTATGACTGACAGTATGTTTTTGAGTAGCTGTTCAATAGAGGCGTTCAGACCGTAATGCTGCAACACTTTGTGGATAATCTGTCCTGATGAGGCCCACAATACATAATAAATACCAGCCCATATACTGGCTTTCGCTGTTGCTTTTACCGTGTCTGGTTCAATATTTATTTGGCTCATAATGGCTATAAGACTGGCTACTATCCATATATAGCGCAGTATAGAACGGGCAATCCGAGCGCGACGATCATTTAAACGTAAATGTGCTTTATTGTGTTTAATAATGTAATGTACTAGCCAATAAAAAAATCCCAATACTGCAAGTAGTATTAGGATTTTGATGCCTGTACTGACCAGTTCCACGGCGTGAGAAGTCCAGTCGCGTGAATCTTCTTCTAGTGAGCCGCCAATAGCAAGATAAAGACTAGTATGTAGATCACGAACGATCTCTTGAAAAAAATCAGTAATACCAGCAATTGCCATTGTCTTGTCCATGAGTGTTTTATAATTATCTCAGGATGGAAGTGTAACTGAGCTGATGTCTAAAAGCCATCTTGCTGTACATCATTAGACTGATACGGAATCGACATTTGGTCTTGAACGTCACGCAGAGCAGTGCGTAGACCCTCTAAGATTGTAGGATGGTAGAAAGGAGTATCAAGCAAGTTTTTGACACTCAAATCATTGGTAATAGCGTTTGCTATTATATGACCAATATATTCCGCATCAGGACCCACCATACTAGCGCCCAAAATAGTATGAGTTTCTTTACAGCCATAAACATGCAAGAGACCACAATTCACACCCATGACACGACTACGCCCCTGACTATCAAAGCTTACTTTACCAATAACATAGTTCAGATCTGAGTTCTCAATTTCAGCGAGTGACATACCCACATTGATAATTTGCGGCTCACAAAAAACGATAGAAAAAGGGACAGCAGAGGGTCTGATATACGCATTTTCGTTATCTTTACAGATAGCATTACCAGCGCTAAAGCCCTCATCGCTAGCGACATGCAATAAGGGGATATGAGCATTAGCATCGCCAATGATATAGACATCAAGATCACCAATCTGACCCGTATGGATATCTAGGTTTTGGGGCTTGTTCTTATCATCAAGGGTGACTCCTAAGTTTTCAACACCTAATTGCTCGATATTATTGCGTCGTCCGGTTGCCACTAAGACATATTCGCCCTCCCACAGGCTTTCATTGTCATCTTTATCTGTATACTTGATAAACGCTTGTATGTTTTTATTCTCGTTAGTTCTATTACCCACATCAACAACTTCAGTATTTAGATTCATGGTCAGATCACTACCTAAGCAATCGATAGCTTTTTGATTGATAGCGTCGTCTTTGAGGCCAGCAACTCTATTGGCATGATTGAATAGAGTGACCGCTACGCCCAAACGAGTCATGGCTTGTGCAATTTCTAACCCTATTGAGCCTGCACCAATTACAGCCAGCGAAACAGGTAAGTCTGATAATTCAAATATAGTATCAGAGGTGAGAAGTCTATCGCCAAGCTTGCTTTCCCAGTCATCAGGAATAAAAGGTGAGCTGCCAGTTGCTATAATGATTCTATCTGCTTTAATAAGCTCATTATTGACTTCAATCAGACCGTCTGCATTGATATGCGCGCGTCCAGATATTTTCTTATCTGCAGGCCAACCCTCAACTTGCTTTTTGACGCTATTGGCAAAAAAGTTACGCTCAGCTTGTACCCGCGCCATGACCTGCTTGCCATCTATTTTGACGTCAGCATGAATACCGAATTGGTCAGAGTATTTGGCTTCATGGGCACGGTTAGCTGCCGCAATTAACAGCTTACTGGGCATGCAACCAATAGTGGCACAAGTCGTCGTCCAAAAACCATCATTAATAATAACAATATTTTTAGTTATTTTACTGGCTTGACGAAATGCATTTTGTCCAGCAGTACCGGCACCAATAACGGCAACGTCGACATGGCGAGTTGCTTTATCAGTGGTAGAGTTATTGCTTGCAGTATTTTTATCAGAATCATTATTGGAGGTTTGCTTAGAAGATTTACTCATATTATTCCCAAATTAAAAATGATAGATTTTATTCATCAAGCTAGTATATCAAGCAAACGCTCTGCATACTCTTTGGCGCGCAAGTTGCGCTGGGCATGGGTAAGCGTACCTTCTTTATTAAACACAAAGGCTGAGCGCACAAGTCCCAGTGTAATCTTGCCATACATATTTTTTTCTTTTATGACATCGAAGTACTGACACAGTTTTTCATCAGTATCACTAATCAGTGGAATTTGTAAGTCATACTTTTCAATAAATTTTTTGTGAGACTCAACGCTATCACGGGAGACGCCGATAATATCGTACTCAATATCGTCAAAAGCGTTTATATGAGCAGTAAAATCAGTCGCTTGGGTAGTACAACCAGGCGTATCATCTTTTGGATAAAAATAGAGAATAAGCCCTTTTTGCTTGTGAGCAATGAGATCTGGTAAGCTGATATCATCATGAATAAAGTGACCATCTAACTCACGTACTATAGTCACTGGAAACTCAGGTAGAGCAATTACTTCTGTAGTCGGCTTAGCCATAATAAATTCCTTTTTTAGTTTTAGGGTCAGTTTTAATGTTTTGACAAATTATGCATCTAGCATCAGTTTTACACTTTGACGATTCATTGGCAACTGCTAGCAACAAAAAAAGACTGACAATTGCCAGTCTTCATTGTTTTACTTATTCATACATCCATTAAAGAATATACCGATTTAAGCGGGTTTTTGTGGCTTCTTGAGATCCAATCCTGTTGTGCATTGCTGTAATTCTTGTTGCATTTTTTTC
>JBBSUA010000330.1:0-3038 GCA_038235315.1 Pseudomonadales bacterium
CAAGCCCAGTGATAACGATAAATCAGATCTGCTTGATCTAAAATATCTTCGATATCACGACTTTTGACCGTTTGCATAGAGTCTGCAAAAGTCTCGCAACGGGATACGACATGAATAGCATAATCACAATCGATCGTGTCGTTCGGAAACTCCAATAGCTCGACTAAGCCTAAAGCCCACAATAAAGACCAGTAGGATTCGTACTTCCAAATCATATTGACGACGTCTTGCTCGTCCCCTTCATTATTTAAAATGTCAATTTCTTTGGGCGTTAAAATTTGACCCAATTGAAATTGCTGTATCAGTTCTAAGCACCATTGAGCGTTTTCGGGACTATAGTTGTCGTTATTGCGATCACAGGCTGCTTGAATAGTAATCAGACAAGCAATCGCCCGCTGAGCAATGTTTTCCACGCTCCTGACATAGGCTTCATCAGCGGTCTCAATATGAGGTAACCAGTCAATATAAGGCACATCATGACGTTGCAATTCTAAAAGGGAATCAGCTTTGCGTTGTTCTGCTGTTTTCATCTATATTCTCACTTTTGCTCAGTTTAGTGATAAAGCAAACAACGACTGATAATATAAAGGTGCTCAGAAGAATCTAAGCACCTTTTGATAAGTGATAATTGAGTATTTGTTAATTTAGACTAGGCTAAACGCAATAGCTCATTCACGGATGTTTTTGCACGGGTTTGTGCATCGACTTTTTTGACGATGATAGCGGCATATAGACTATATTTACCACATTCAGAAGGTAGTGAGCCAGGAACAACAACTGAGCCTGCGGGCACGCGACCACGATGAATCTCGCCTGTTTCGCGATCATAAATTTTGGTTGATTGACCGATATAGACGCCCATAGAGATGACTGCGCCTTCTTCAACGATCACACCTTCCACGATTTCAGAGCGCGCACCGATGAAGCAATTGTCCTCGATGATAGTAGGGTTGGCTTGTAAGGGCTCAAGTACGCCACCGATACCAACACCGCCAGATAGATGCACGTTTTTACCGATTTGTGCGCATGAACCAACAGTTGCCCACGTATCGACCATAGCGCCTTGATCGACATAAGCGCCGATATTGACATAAGACGGCATCAGTACAGCACCTGCTGCAATGTATGAGCCTTTGCGTGCGATAGCAGGCGGTACAACGCGCACGCCAGCTTCCTTAAATTGTGCTTCAGTCCAATCAGCGAATTTCGTCGGTACTCTGTCATAATACTGCACGTGTTCGCCTGCTGACATGACGTAGTTTTCATTAAGGCGGAATGATAATAGTACGGCTTTTTTCGCCCACTGATTAACGACCCACTCGCCATCCTTTTTCTCAGCGACACGTAGACTACCGTTATCAAGTTGCTCAAGCACTTGTTCGATAGCATCGCGTACATCTTGTGGCATAGTGGTTGGGCTATATTCGTTACGGTTTTCAAAAGCTTGTTCGATCGTTTGTTGTAATGACATAAAAATTCCTAAAGGTGATTTATAGTAAGAGAAAATCGTTTTTATCGGTCTCAAATGCGCAAGTGATATAATTGTGGCTTAGACTAAAAATTTTATCTAGCGTATTGTCGCTAATTTACTGCCTTTTAGCAAACCAGTTAAATGTATCTATTAACTGTTGTGTTAAGCACTCAAACTATTTAACCAGTCTAAGATATCCTGATACACCACTTGATTGCCTTGCTCATGTAAAGGCTCGTGGCGCATGTTTGGATAAAGCTTTGTTTGAACGTGACTGAAATTTTGCTTATTTAGATTCTTGACGACATGGCGAATCCCTTTACCCATATCTCCAATGGGATCGTTTTCACCGCTGACAAAAAACATAGGGAAGTCTTTAGCAATTGTTTTTGCCCAGCCCTTAGACAAACCTAACTTCATCACTGTAAATAAGCTCATAAAACCATTATTTGTAAAAACAAAACCTGTTAATGGGTCTGCCTCATAAGCGTCAATATTGGCAGTATTTTCACTTAACCAAGCAAAATCTGAGGTGGATTTACGGTTTTTAAGCTTACTATTGAGCACTTTGTTCGTCATGTCGGAGAGGAGGGTATTTGGCTTTCTTGGGGCAGCTTTGGCTAAAAATTTATTGACTGGTAATAATATTTTTGTGAGCGGATTGGACTGTGCAGTACCCATCAAGAGAGCACCTGTAAAATCATGTGCATGATGCTTGAGTACGGTGCGCACAATAAATGAGCCCATAGAGTGACCCATAATAAAATGCGGCACATCAGGGTGGCGCGACTTTAAGCTGTCTGCCACGATAATGACGTCTTTTAATAATGACTGCACGGGATGCTCATCGCCAAAAAATCCTAATTCATCAGGGAATTTAATCGTCTTGCCATGACCTAGCTGATCATAAGTTGCTACAGCGATACCGTTGTCCGCTAAGAACTGCGCAAATGCGGCATAGCGACCACTGTGTTCAGCCATTCCATGCACAATAAGCAAGGTGGCTTTAACAAGGTCATCTTTTGGTTCAAAAAACGTATGATGCAGATAATGGCTGTTATCAGAAGAAGTAATTTGCTCAGTAGTACCCATGTTTGATTCCTTAAGATTTTTAGCTAATAGTAAGTTAAACGATTGTATTGAATATTTTTTGATAATGGTATGGCTATTCTGACAGCTGTACGACTAGCAGCAATGATTATTTGTGAACTAGCAAGCGCGATCTAATCTAACCACAAAGCTTTACAGCGTCAAACTTATTTACGTATTTGTAGTTATCGTACAATAGTCTTGCTTTAAATACTGCTAACTTATGATTTAATTTAAAGAGTTACATATTTTTGCTTATTCAGTTTACTACACTGAAAACGTCATTATTAAAAGGTTTATATCAAGCACTCTTATGAAAAATTTGCCCATTAAGTACTTATTATTAGCAGGGGCAGGTCATGCTCATATTGGCTTATTACGGCGTCTAAGTGAAGCGCAACGAGTAAATAGCGCTGAACCTCCGCAAAATTTAAAAGTAACTTTAATCACTGAGCAGCCACGCACTATTTACTCCGGA
>JBBSUA010000331.1:0-3029 GCA_038235315.1 Pseudomonadales bacterium
GCCGCGATAAAAGGGATAATCATGATGGCGAGTACCAAGGAGGCGGTAAATAAGCCAATACCCATCGGCGCGCCAACAAATAATTTACCAATGATCGGCAAATCACCTAGATTTTCGGTCAGCCACGGCTGAATATTATTACCAAAAAACGGCGCAAATACGAATAAGCCCCACATACCATAAATGATAGAAGGGATACCTGCTAATAGCTCAATGGCGATGCCTAGCGGCTTTTTGAGAAAAGGAGGACAAAGCTCAGTCAAGAATATCGCAATACCAAAACTGACCGGAACCGCAATCACTAACGCCATTACTGATGTCACCACTGTGCCGTAAATAGGCGCTAAAGCACCGTATTCATTAGCAACGGGATCCCAATTATTGCTGGTATAAAAGTCCAGCCCGAACGCCTGCATGCTTGGCCAAGCACCGATAATAAGCGACAGTAAAATCGCTCCTAAGCTTAGCAGTACAAATAGCGCCGCCGCACGGGTTACGTTGACAAATATGGCATCAAAGCGTTTTTGTTTATTCAATTGCGTTTGCAAGTTAGATTCTGCCATAACTGCCCCAATAGTCGCTGTAATAGATGATGTAGCCATTGTTATAAAACTTATAATAGCTACTAAAATAGGCACAGCTTGATAGCAAACTGCGCCTATTGTTTATGTCACATTAAAAAATTTAGCTATAAATAATACTTACTAAGCCAGATTACCAAGCAAAATTACTGGGCAGTGTAGACTGGCTTGCCATCCGTACCGACCACTTGCTTCCAGCTGTCTTTGAATAACGCGACTGCGGTATCAGAAAACGGAACATAATCAAGCGCAGTGGCTGAGGCGTCGCCTTGATCGTACGCCCAGCTAAAGAAGTTTAATACACCAGCGACTTGCTTAGGGTCTTTTGGCTGTTTGTGCACTAAGATGAAAGTAGCGGCAGCAATTGGCCATGCTTCAGTGGTTTCAGAATTGGTAATCACTTTGTAGAAGCCTTTTTGCTGTGACCAATCGATATCACCCGCTGCTGCAAAGCTCTCTATTGATGGCTGTACGAAGTTGCCTGCAGCATTTTTTAGGGCCACATGCGCCATATTATTTTGCTTGGCATAAGCGTACTCGACATAACCTATGGAGTTGTCCATACGGCTAACATAGCTTGCTACGCCTTCATTGCCTTTACCTGCTGCACCATTGTTAGAGGTTGGCCATTTAACGGTTTTGTCAACGCCAACGCTGCTTTGCCACTCTGGTGATACTTTGGCTAAATAATCAGTAAAGTTAAAAGTCGTACCTGAACCATCTGAACGAAATACGGTAGTGATGGGGCTATCTGGCAAGCTCAAATCTGGATTTAATTGCATGATGGCAGGGTCATTCCATTTGCTAATATTACCTAAGTAGATATCAGCCAATACTTTACCATCTAGCTTTAGCGCGCCTGCCTCAATACCTTTAATATTGACTACGGGTACTACACCACCGATCACGGTCGGGAACTGAATCAAGCCTTCTGCATCTAATTCTTCTGGGGTCATTGGAGCATCTGATGCGCCAAAATCAACAGTGCCTGCGGTGATTTGTTTGATGCCACCTGATGAGCCGATAGACTGATAATTCACTTGACCACCAGTTGCACCATTGTAGTCGGCTGACCATTTAGCATAGATAGGCTGTGGAAATGACGCGCCTGCGCCAGTGATACTCATCGAGATATCGTCACTAATAGCAGGGCTTGCGCTAACTGCTGAGTTCGTCTCACTGCCAGTAGTAGTAACCACAGCGCTATCTGCAGTTGTCTCTGCACTGTCGGTCGACTTATTACAGGCTGTAAGCACTAAGGTACAACTTACTGCTACGGCTAATAATGAATAACGCATGTATGACTCCTAAAGTTTGACAAAAGCGCAAACAATGACTGCCTGCAACATGTGAGGTAGTTTGCCAAGCTTTGATGACAGTTCGATGACGGTTTTATGACCGTTTTATGACAATGTAAACAGCAACTGCTAAACCCCCTTTGATAAACCAAAAGAGATCATTAATATCATTCACATGAATAAATATCAGTAGTCGTTAGGGCAAAAGTTTGTTAGTATCGAGTTGATTTACAACACTGACAGACTCGGGGTGCGGTGTAGTTGGCTAAGATTTATACAGCCATCTTACATTCGCTGAGAGATCACCCGCCGAACCTGATGCGGTTAGTACCGACGCAGGGAAGTCTCAAGCTTATGCTTTATTTGCAAAGTGCGTGCAGAAATGCCTTTTTGTTGCCCTTAATTTTTGACGGTCATTCAGACTTCAGAAGTTGATGGTTGATAACAAGTGACGCCCAAAAGTCGAACTCAATCTAAGCGCTATTAGCCAGTTTAATAGCGTGCCTGTATTGACGTTATGATTGCATTTGCCAATAGAAGCTATGCTTACTCCGCAGCTACTGGCGGTGTTGCCTTTTCTTTTTGGACAACACGCTAGGACAGCATATGACTACTTCTAATTTTGACTCAAAAACCAACGCGCATGCACAAACCCATGCTACCCTTTATACTCCAGCCAACACTTCAATCAATTCTTCTGACGACGCTAAGACCAGCAATAGCAAAGCTGATAAAAAAGCCGACGCTCTAAAAACCCCTGCCCATCGCAGTGCAACTGACGCGCGTTTTGAAGAAGACGCCCGCGACTTACATCGCATCCTCCCCGCCTCACGCAAAGTCTATATCGAAGGCTCAAGACCGGATATTCAAGTGCCGATGCGCGAAATAACGCTTGATCCAACTCCTGTGCAAGGCATTGCTGAAAATGAATGGGAACAAAACCCGCCATTTTATGTCTATGACACCTCTGGCGTTTATACCGATCCTAATGCCACTATCGACTTGACCAAAGGTCTGCCTAAATTACGTGAAGGCTGGATAACGGAGCGTGGCGATACCGAACAATTAAGCGGTCTATCAAGTAGCTATGGCATTGCACGCGCTCGTGATATCAGCACTGCCAATATAAGATTTGCTCATATTGACAAGC
>JBBSUA010000332.1:0-3016 GCA_038235315.1 Pseudomonadales bacterium
ATAACAAACAATTACCTATAGATGACAGTAAAAAAGCCAGTATCTTCAAACAAAGATACTGGCCTCCATTTACCGGTCGTTACCGCTACTATATATTGCGCCGATAGGGTACTTCAAGCCTACTATAACTCTAATATTAAATAGCAAAATCTTCAAGGTCATTGCCTGCCGCCAATGCGTCAACCAACCACTTTGGCTTACGACCACGACCCGTCCAAGTTTCCTCATTATTATCACTATTGCGATACTTGATACTGCGTTTTTTTTCTAATTTTTCACCAGCTTTTAGTATGTCATCAATCGTGCTATTACTCTCTTCTGCGATTTTTTCAAACTGTACATAAGCATCATATAAACGTTGATGTTGTTTCTTAGCGATAAGCTGTTGCGCGTTTTCAGTAATGGCAAGTAGTTCATCTACATTTAAGCTGTCTAAATCAATTGCGTTGTTCTTACTCATAATAACCTCAGTATAAAAATGGATATAAGATTCAATAGTTTTTTTTATAAAGTACCAAACCTAAAATAAATGATGAAGACGTTTAAATCAAATAACTGACTCAATATAAATAAATACTGACTCGATATCATTTGAAAATTTTGTAATACTCTTAAAAATCTTAATAGCGACTGCAGATTATCATAATATTTATATTTAATAAATAATTAAATCTGAACGGTGCTCTTAAACTATTATTACTACTTAAGCTGGATAGAAAAACTTATGTTTTGAATATAAATACTAATTACTTATAACTCAGTATTTATCGTACTTTTCTTACCGCTTTGTTTCTATACCTTGATAAAATTCTGAGAAGCTATTGTTATTTATCATAAAAAACGTATCTGTTTAATTTAGTATCGACCATAAATCCTTAATAATTTTATGGTTATTATTGCGCAAACGAAAAAAATCCTGATAAATCAGGATTTAGAGTTAGTGCTTTTAGATGATTACCTTAACATTAGTAAGTTAAAGCTTCAGACTTTATCCTAGAAGGGTATATCATCATCAACTGGGCCATCTGGCATAGCCGATGGTTTTGATTGTATTGGCGCATTGAACTGATTATTCTGTGCAGGATTCCCCTGATTACTATAGCCGCCTTGATTAGATGACCCGCCTTGACCACCTTGATTGTAAGACGAACCGCCGCCCTGATTATTACTCGGCTGACCTTGATTACCATAGCCTTGCTGACCATTCTGGTTGCCACCACTGTTATTATAGCCGCCGCCTTGACCACCATCACCGCCACTAGCACCATCTAACATTTGCATTTGCGAGCCTTTGATATCAGTAGCGTAACGATCGCTACCATCTGGTGCTTGATACTTGCGCGTATGTAGGCTGCCTTCGATATAGACTTTACTACCTTTACGCAAATACTGTGCGGCAATCTCACCTAGACGATTATATAGTGCGATACGATGCCATTCAGTCGCTTCTCTTTTTTCACCACTTTGCTTATCTGTCCACTGCTCAGAAGTCGCTACTGAAATATTGGTGACACTACCGCCATTACTAAATTGACGTACCTCAGGATCCGCACCAAGATTACCAATGATGATGACTTTATTAACTCCGCGCATAGTTTTATCCTTTTTTGATGAAAATTTTTATAATCGCTTTCATGAATTTTTCGTAACTTTTCTATAGCTAGGGCTATCAAATAATAATTTATCTAATAAAACTAACTACAATTGTTAGGAATACAGTGTCACTTTAACTAATTTTCGCTTAAATATCTAGAGGGTTTTGGCAATATGCGACAGCACTTGTCGTGAATAATTAGTCAGCTATCTGACATTACCCAAGTCGCTTTATAATTATTCAGCACTCTTGCGGTGCAGACTCAAGGTCACACTGCCAACATCAACACCATACTTACTCATGACTGAACGGTTGAGCATGACATCTTTACTGATTAAATACATCCAATCATCAAGTTTTACCTGATAAGTTTTGTCATCGACTGGTAGCTCTAATACATAATTCCAATGTAAGGTATTACCGACTACGTCCCCTGTCGCTTCGCCAATAACATCACCTGCAGTCCCTTTCCATTGACCGTTAGCTTGTCGGATCAGACGCCATATGCGCTGAGACTTCGTACCGTCTGCCCACGCAAATTTCTCATTTAAAACAATGACATCATCGCCTTCGTGGGTGGCATCAATATCAACAGTAAAGCGTTTTTTGACTTCGCCATTGCGACCTTGAAACATACCCCAGCCATCAATCTGACCTGAGAAAAACTCATGCATATCAAGTGTTGGGGTAGCGTTCTGATAAGTCTGGATATTCTGTGTGGCACAGCCAGAGACAAATAAAGTGATCGACAGCCCAAGACCTATACCGAGCTTAGTGATCGGTATAGATAACTTCGTAGAAGCATTTTTAGCGATCCGTTTTTTAGATGTAACTTTAGCAGATAACCTCTTAAATTTACTCATCTCAATTCCTTTTATATACAGAACAAAAGTCGATTTTTAATATTTATAGCTCATCATCTATATTCTATGATATTCGCATTATGGCTGTAACCTACTTTTTTTAATTAATATCCTCAATAGTTCAGATATCTAAGGGACTTTGGGCTAAATGTGACAACTCTTGTCGCGACACGTCGGTTAATTGGGTTTTATCTAGCTTGAGATAAGCGACTTGTTCTTTCGCCATGACGACCAGTTCATCGACCCCATTAATTGCCATCATCTGCCGCGACCAATCCTGAATATCGATATTTTTTGGTATGGTCACTGTGGTACTAGATAGATACGGCGGCTGAGCAATTGGAATGATAATGAATAGCGCGGCTGCCATTACAACTGCAAGTATGCCCCATGCAAGTAAATTTGACTGATTTAATAGTAGACCACCCATTGCGCCACCGACAAAAGCACCAAAGAATTGACTGGATGAATTCAGACCCATCGCTGTGGCTTTATTCGCTACGGGTGCACGTTTAGATATCCACGAAGGGATAGTCGCCTCAAGCAAATTAAAACCTAT
>JBBSUA010000333.1:0-3012 GCA_038235315.1 Pseudomonadales bacterium
AAGGTTCAGTATTTTTACTGAATTTGGGTTTAGATTAACATCGCCTGTCGGATCGCTAATCGTTGCTTGATTGTCTAACGCTTTGGCCACGCCATTTTTCAATGCGGGAATTGAGCCACCTGCTTGCTGACAAATAGAAAGATTGGATTCATCTTGAAGCAATATTGCCAATAAATGCACCGGATCAATACCCGTATTATCACGACCCAAAGCCAAACTCTGTGCTTCTTGAATCGCAGATTGCAGTTTTTGAGTAAATTTCTCAAATCGCATGGTTGTGTCCTTTTATAATTAGTATTGGTTTATATATATGGCAGCAATTTTATAGGAACTGCTTACCATTAGCTGTTATCTATATAAGGTAGACTAAGTTGCATTTCAAGCTATTTAGATCAAAAACCTTACTATTAATAATGATATAAATTTTAATAAGCTAATTGCTATATTTAGCATATATTTTTAGCACTATGTAACTATAAACGCTCAAAAAAATCTCAAAAAAAATGCTTGCTCAATTAAGTACAAACACTGAAAAGGAATAACGGGGTGATCGAAATAGTGGTAATGCTTATCCTCTATTCTACGATTTCAATCGGCATACCCGATTTGTAAATAGCCATGATTTCATCCATCTCATCATTAGTGACGGCAATACAACCGTTAGTCCAATCTCGCTGTTGTGTCAGTGCTGCTAGATGACCAAAACCGTTTTTTTGTCCATGAATCATAATATCACCGCCCGGACTGACGCCACGTTTTTTGGCACGCTCTTTGTCAGTGGCGTTAGGATAACTGACATGGATAGAACGATGATAGCCAGAATTTTCATTTTTATAGTCTAAAGTATAACTTCCTGTCGGCGTACGTTCGTCGCCTTCTTGACGCTTATGACCTGCTGGGCTATCGCCTAGAGAAATCTGATAGGTCTTAATCACTTTGTCGCCACTCAATAACTTTAACACTCGTTCGGACTTGTCGACATAGACCTTATCAACGATGACATCCGCAGGAATAGCTGACTTTGTCGTGTTTTTGGCATGCGTTATAGCACTCACGCTTATCGTGCTAATAAAAACTACCATAACCGTAGCTAATAACAGGAATTTCACTTTTTGAGATTCTAAACGAGAAAATGACATAGTGTTTGCTTCTTATAAGTGATCGGTAGTTTCAAAACCAATTCTTATAAGATAGCAAAAATCTATGCCACGTTATGTGCAGAAATTATGAACAAAATTTATATAAGAAATGACAATCAAAAAGTCTAAACCATGCGAATTGCGCCATCCAAGCGAATCACTTCACCATTCAGATAAGCATTGTCAATAATATGTAATACTAACTTGGCAAACTCATCTGGACTGCCTAGGCGTTTAGGATACGGTACCGCACCCTCTAATTCTGTGCGCGCTTTTTCCGGCAAGCTATCCATCATCGGGGTGGCGAACACGCCTGGAGCAATCGTCATCACACGGATGCCATGACGTGTCAGCTCACGCGCCAGTGGCAGCATCATACCGACCACACCTGCTTTGGAAGACGCGTAGCTGGCTTGACCGACTTGCCCATCAAAGGCAGCAATAGAGGCAGTATTAATAATAATGCCGTTGTCTGAGTTTTGCTCTTTAGTGTTGCCTGCGTTAGCCGCGACACGCTTGGCAATGCTAGATGCCACTAAACGCGCAACGTTAAAAGAACCCACTTGATTGATGGTAACGCCACGTGTAAAAGTATCCAAATCAGCGGGATTATTCTCACGATCTAGTAGCTTTTGTACAATAGCGATGCCAGCACAATTGATAGACCCTTGTAAGCTGCCAAATTCTTTTTCAGCCAAAGCGACAGCAGCCTGTACTTCATCGCCATTGGTAATGTCACAGCGAATAAAACGGACATGATCACCTAGCTCATCGACCAATGCTTGTCCAGCTGCTTCGTTTAGATCCGCTATCACAACCTTGCCGCCTTGTGCACTGATACCACGAACGACTGCTTCCCCTAGACCAGAGGCACCGCCCGTCACTAAAAAACTGCTCGCTTGTACTTGCATAATCATTCCTTGAAATTTAATTTTTATTGACCGTTTATTTAGAAGATAAGCTACGTAATAAAAAGCGTTGAATCTTGCCACTTGGTGTTTTTGGCAATGCATCAACGAACGCAACTTCGCGCGGATACGAATGAGCGGACAGACGCTCACGTACTAAGTCTTTGATTTGCTGAGCAATCTCATCACTACCTTGAATACCGTCTTTGAGCACCACATAGGACTTAATTGTATGTCCACGTACCTCATCAGGTATACCTACAGCGGCAGATTCTGCCACTGCTTCGTGCTCAAGAACGGTGTTTTCGACATCCGTTGGTCCAACGCGATAACCTGCAGTGGTGATAATGTCATCGTCACGGCCTGAGAACCAATACGTGCCATCAGTATGGCGCTCAACCACATCTCCAGTGAGATAATAATCATCGACGAACGCTTGTTTTTCATTCCAGCTATAACCACGGAAATAAAACGCGGGCGACTGACTAACGACGACCGCCAATTGTCCTTGCTCGCCGTCTGGCAGCACTTGTATATCATCATCTAATACTACCAAGGTGTGACCCGGTAGCGCCATACCCATAGAGCCTACTGGACATTTATGTGTAAGCGCATGATGCTCACAGCAAGTCATTCCTGTTTCGGTCTGTCCGTATTGGTCACAGACTTTACATCCTAAGTGACTTTCGACCCAGCTTACGACTTCGGTATTGAGCGTTTCGCCTGCCGAATTGGCACAGCGTAACGACAGTTCATCAGTATCACTGTTAGCAATTTCTTTGAACACACCGCTGGATTTCATCATACGAAACGCTGTGGGTGATGAAGCAAGATTGGTAATCTTATGCCGCAGTATGAAATCACGAGTATTGGTTGCATCGAAACCTGCTTCATTAAAATGCGTCGCTACGCCTAATAGTAGTGGTCCAGTAATCGCATAGTACAACCCATACGCCCAGCCCGGA
>JBBSUA010000334.1:0-3008 GCA_038235315.1 Pseudomonadales bacterium
GATTATGCTAGATATGATGGAGCAGCAATTACAAGACAATCATTGGTTCGCAGGGGAAGCTTTTAGTGCCGCTGATATTCAGATGTATATTCCGATACTGGGCGCTAATGCTGGCAAAGGATTAGATAAAACAAAGTATGCTAATGTATTAAATTGGCTCAAACGCTGTAAAGAACGTCCAGCCTTTAAGCACGCTGAAGAAAAAGGCGGGCGTGTTAGATTTTAAGTATCGAAAGTGAAAAGCGTTGTAGGGTGAACAGATAGAGTTTTGATAAGGTAATGCGATGAAAGATCTAAATAAGTTGGATTCTAAAGCAGCTAGTCAACCAGCGAGTAACCATAAAGACGTCTCCGTCAAAGCATGGTCACAAAAGTTATTGGTCGCGCTACTTTGTGCGGCTAGCTTTTATGGTGGCTGGAAGTCTTATGAGTCAAACATGGCCAACCAATGCTATGCTAACGGCGGTAAAGTCGTCGAAGGTGAAAAAACAATGGTATGTGAGGTTTCATAAATGATGTCACTTATGAATCATAAGTGCTTTTCAAATAAGCTATCTTTTAAGAAGAATCCGTTATGCTGCAACTGACCTTTTTAGGCACTTCAGCGGGTGTGCCAACTAAGCTGCGAAACGTAACCGCATTAGCTGTTGAATGTCTCAATCCCTATCTAGTAGGGGCTAAGCAACCCAGTAAAAAATCGCGTCCGTGGGTGTTGGTGGATTGCGGAGAAGGGACGCAGCAGCAGTTATTACATACTAAACTGTCATTACATCAGTTAACCGTCATCTGCATTACCCACGTGCATGGTGATCATTGTTATGGATTGCCCGGATTACTTGCGAGTGCGGCTATGTCAGGGCGTCACGAAGCACTGACGATTATTGCCCCAAAAGCGATCGCTACATTATTAGATGCAGTGACTCTCACAACCGAATTATACTTTCCGTTTGCTATTAATTTCGTGGCCATTGAAGATATCTTGTCTGAACAAGACGGCAAAATCAGTGTGCAATTAGACAATAAACAACAGCTTGATATCGATATTACTTCCTTATCACATCGCGTACCTTCTCATGCCTTTGGAATCACTCAAACGCTTAGTCACTCTATTCTTAATACCGCTAAGCTAAAAGCAGACGGTATTTCGGCAGGCGCAGTTTGGGGTAAACTGCAACAAGGTGAGGATGTTTGTACAGAGGATGGACAGCAGTTATGCTCAGCGGATTACGTAGATAATGAGGCGCTACGCACTCGTATTGTAGTCGCTGGAGATAATGATACGCCTGAATGCTTGACATCTGCATTGCAGAATACTGATTTATTGGTACACGAAGCGACTTATACTTCCGAAGTCTTAGCCAAGATTCAAGCCAAAATTCAAGCCAACATTCAAGATAGCAATCCTGACTTCGATCCAATGCACAGTAGCGCCCAACAAGTTGGAAAATTCGCGCAAGAGGTTGGCTTAAATAATTTAATTTTGACCCATTTTAGCGCACGTTATCAAAGCTTTGATGACCCAAAAAGCAACACTGCAAATATGGGACATATCCGTTTAGATACCGAGAGTGTCTACTACGGTAACTTATGGTTGGCAGCTGACTTTGCTCAGTATTTAGTGACAGGTACAATATCAGCGCTCAATCAAAATACTAACAGTCAAGTGACCTATTTAGGTTCTGCACGTGACTGATGTGTGGCAATCATAAAAATTATTTTCAAATAATTTATGTATTATTATCCGCGATAGCCAGTTGGGTTTTACCACTCCAATATCGACTGAACTGATACGCAACACGACCAGAACGACCACCACGCTCTGATGCCCAACGTAAAGCGTCTGTTCTGATAGTGTCAGGTAAATTATTACTTTCTAAGCTGACTTCAAAATTAATATCACTATCGACTGAAATTTTCTGCTGTTCTAAACTCAGATAATGCTGAACAATTTGTAAATAAGTCTGTTGATCCATAGGATGAAAGGTCAGAGATAAGCCAAATCGATCCGACAACGACACGGTCTCATCAATCGCTTCATAGGGATTGACCTCGTCCGTCTGTCCATTATAAATGTCGAGATTATCTTTCATCATCTGCGGTAGTAGGCGACGGCGATTACTAGTGGCATAGACCAGTAGTTTGTCTTGCTCAGAGTCCAACGAACCATCAAGTACACTTTTTAGGGCGCGATAACTCTCATCCTGCCCATTAAATGCCAAATCATCGCAGTACACTACATAACGACAAGTGCAATCGCTTGGCAGGCTATTAATTGCAGCGCGAATCTTATCCAATACCAATAAGTCATCACGAGCAATTTCAATAACCCGCAATCCTTCAGAATGATAAGAGTGTAATAATGCCCGAATCAATGAGGATTTACCTGCGCCGCGCGTACCCGTCATGAGCACATGATTGGCCGGATAGCCTTTGAGGAACTGTCGGGTGTTTTGTACCAGCTTTGACTTTTGGGTATCAATACCCTGTAAATCATCTAAACTCAAAAATAAATTGACCGCTAATGGCTCTAGATGACCAGTACGACCACCGACCCAACGATACGCCAATTGTGTTGGGTCGATCTCAACAGTGGGCGTCACGTGCTGCTGTAAATATTGGCTTAATAGATCAAGCAAAGACGCGGGCAAGGCATACGTATCAGAGGGCTTAGAGGGGTTAGAAGCTTGATATGATTGTGACATAATAACTCTATCGTTAATAAGTTGATGTTGTGCATAACAGCGTTAAGCAAGTTCATAAAGGTCTGACTGTAGTTATGAAAAATAGTGACAGTAATCTATCAGTAATACAAGCCTTGCAAATACAAGCTGCTCAGCTTTTGCCTACATTAACGGCTACTTTTTTAGAGTTGAACTATAGCGAAGTGTCTCATCGACGTATCAGTCAGCAGGATAACAGTCAAAATGAGGGGGTTTCAACAACTATTTATCAAGGCTTAACGCGCGCTCGGCATAAGCAGTTCGGTAACGTTATGATTAAATGGCAGC
>JBBSUA010000335.1:0-3001 GCA_038235315.1 Pseudomonadales bacterium
TCCAACAAAGCTATTAGATTTAAATGGATCTTGTAGCGACCGGGAAGAGGGTAGACACCTTCATCAGCTTCAAGAGTTGCAATCATAGCGACTCGTTCTGCAAACTGCACGTCAGGCTGCTGCTCACGAAACGTCACACTCAATATCTTATCTAGAAATCGCTCAAACGTCAGCTCATGCTCAGGAATAGGAGATTCAGGTATTGTGTCCTGTTGAGTCGCAAGTAGGCATAGTTTGTCGACTAGACTGGGGTCTTGTACTTGCCAAGCATGCTGGACTTGCGCGAACGACAGACTCATAGCGGATATACCTTAATTCAATATTGTTAGTATTCTTATTTTAAGATTGGCTTAAGAGTCCTATAAGAACGCTTTTTAGAAAAAATATCAAGAACTTTTATTAATAGAATAATAAGATAGCGTCAACTGATGTCGCAAACAAAATTAATCTCTATTTATTCGACAATTATTGGTTGACAGTATGATGAGTGTTCAGGCAGAATTCATGTGTTGTGAGATTTAGCGTTTCGCCGTTTACGGTGAGGGACGATGTTGCGTCGTCCACGAGTCAAGCCATTACATTTTACCCAAGGAAAACTGTTTCAGTGCTGCTAGTACCTAGGTAACGTCCCTAGTGCACTAGCTCGCTGGCTCAATCACGCAATCGTGATTGAGCTAATGCACTAGGGACGTTACCTAGGTGCAGCCCAGTGAGTCTTCCATGTACCAGGTCATGAGGTAAATCCAACAACAGTACGATGACGTTTAAACAAAACCCAGTTACCGCAACTATAGCGGTAACTGGGTTTTTTATTATCCTAAATATAGGGTAATAAAAAACGCTTAGTTAATAATAACCAAGCGTTTAAATTGAAAGATAATATCTACCTGAGATAGGGAGTAATCTTTAGTCCCAATAACCCTCAGGGCATTTTGGTAATTCAACCAAAGTGGTACGCAGCGCTTCTGACCACTGATGACGAATCGTATTAAAGTACTCATCATGGCTGTCAATACGGCGACCCTTTGGCAGATGTAAGCTATCGTTTTCATACAGCACCAAATCTATTGGCATACCCACTGAGAGGTTCGAGTTGATCGTCGAATCAAACGACAGTAGCAATGCACGCGCGGCATGCCTAGGATCAGTATCATATTTGACCGAGCGATCAAGGATAGGTTTACCGTATTTACTTTCACCCAATTGAAAAAACGGCGTATCATCGGTCGCGCGAATACAATTACCTTCTGGATAAATCTTATAGAGCTCAGGAGACTGACCCTTTATCTGACCACCGAGCATAAATGAGCTGGTAAACCCACCATCTTTGTCAGCATTAGCCACTTTTTTAGAGTGATTCATCACGCTACGCATACATGCGCCAACCATTTGTGCCGCGTCAAACAATGTCGCAACCGTATTAAGGTTGATCTCAAGACGTTGATCAATATCGTTTTGCAATTTGGTAAATACCGCTTGCGACGTCGCTAAACTACCTGCTGTTTGAAGAATAATAAATCGCTCACCTTCAATACCATACTGATAGATCTTTTTAAAGGTTGAGATATGGTCAACACCAGCATTAGTACGAGTATCACTGGCAAATACCATGCCGTCTTTGAGGCGGATAGCGGCGCAATAGGTCATAAAAATCCTTGATAAAAATAAATGTGCATTATGATAATCTAGTTACTAGTACCTGACTGTAAAGATTCTCGTAACCTCCGCCCATTCTGACACCACGCACCGGTGCGGTATCTAAATAATCACGCCCAATAGCAACATAGACATGAGAGTTTGGCTGAAACGCTTGGTTTGAGATGTCAAAAGTATACCAGTAACCATCCAAATAAGCCTCTGCCCAAGCATGACTGGCCATGTGATTCTCAGTGTCATCATAGAGATAGCCCGACACATAACGCGCTGGAATTTGGCTGTCACGCAGCATACTTATAAATACATGGGTATGATCTTGACACACGCCAGCGCTGGTCGCGAATGACTCAGCAGCTGTGGTACCTACATTAGTGACGTCTTTTACAAAAGGCATCTTCATGATTAGCTCATTGGCCATAGTTTTTAGGCTATCGTGAGTAACGTTCTTCAAAAAAGGCGCAGCAAAAGCACGCATCTCCGGTGAGCATTTGGTCAAAGGCGTTTGTACCGTAAATAGCAGATAAGGTACATTTTCCATGTCCTCTAAGCGCTCGGTATCAGTATTAATCTCGACAATGCCCGAAGCTTGCATCTGCAAATTATTATGGGCTTCGTTACGACTTAAGGTGAGCCAATCGTTACCAAAACCATCCTTTTGATTAGTGGCTACTTTGGGTAGCATGACATCCCAACGATGAATAATTTGGTGTGGCAGCTCCATAGGCGTCATACGTATATATTGTACACTGCGCTGTGCTAACTCATCATAATAGTAATTGGTCTGATGACTGATTTTGAGTTTCATATTATTTTCCTTTTATATTTTTATAGTCTCTATCCGTGTTGTGGTCTAATGTCCAACAGACGCTAGACACCTTGACGTAATATAATATTGAACTCTTTACTAATGAGACTAAAGTCACTGAACCGTTTTGATCTAATCATCTGATTGGTCAGACGTATCAGCTCACGCCAGCGCGTGTTCTCTGGTAACTCATTGATCCAATGCTTGAATTCAAGACTGACTGCCATTGAGTCCTCTTCTAATAATACAGCACGTTCAAGCTGCTCAAATTGACGACCTAATTGCCAAAAACAAGTCACTGTCGCATGTTCTTGTTTCATCGCAGCATTACAGGCATGCAGCTGCAAGGTTGCTGCTCGATAAGTTCCTGCACTTGAGAGGCGCTTAATTAAGTTATATAGCTCAGCAGTGTCCTTACCGATTACACCCTTAGCTTCTTGCACATTGGTTTCAATTGATTGAATGACATTGGGGATTATTGTTTGTTCCAAATCAGTCAACATCTGTGCTTTCATAGTCTCGAGCGACTCGTTCTTAACA
>JBBSUA010000336.1:0-2972 GCA_038235315.1 Pseudomonadales bacterium
AATAGCGTGCCTGACGCATTAGCGTCTACCGCGAACTTTTTGGACAAACGTGGCTATCGTTCAGGTGAGCCATGGGGTTATGAAGTTCAGCTTCCTAGTGGCTATTGGGCGGCATCTGATCGTAAAGACAAAAAATCGATGAGCCACTGGCGCGATCAAGGCTTAACCTTAGCCAATGGTAGCCCGCTTCCTTATGACTTGAGTAGCGCAGGATTATTACTGCCTGCGGGTAAAGGTGGTCCTGCGTTTTTAGTGGGCAAAAACTTCGATACTTTTTATTCATACAACGCCTCAGAAAGCTATGCGCTAGCGATTGCCCATCTGTCTGATCTTATTGCTAGTGAGAACAGTAACAAGACTGATTTTATTACCGCATGGCCAACTAGCGATCCCGGTATCAGTCGTCAACAAGCCAAAGATATTCAGCAAGCCTTACTTAATGCTGGCTACGATATTGGTGGTGTTGATGGTCTTATCGGTGACAACACCCGTACGGCTATTCAGCAATATCAAACCAGTCGTGGCATCTCTCCTGCTGATGGTCGCGCTGGACAGAATTTTTATCGTCTCATTACTCAAAATAGCGCTCAAAACCCCAGTCAGTATAGACAGCCTATTAATAGTCAGCCTTTAATCCCAAGATCTGCCGATCGTATGGGACAGCTGATTCAACAGCAAACCACTATTACGCCTAGCGGCTCTTTGCCACAGGCATCACCTCAGTCATCAAATACAGACAATACTCGCTATCGTCGCGTGACAGGTAGTGATGGTGTGACACGCTTGGTTCAAGTCAACTGATCTTCTTTTTACGCTTAAAAATTGAATAGATGAGCTGATTGATAACACGCTTTAGATGAGTCAGACAAATAAAAACCACGTTCAAAATTGAGCGTGGTTTTTTGATTTATAGATAATTTTTAAACTATTGGCGGTGGGTTCGGCTTGCCATTATCACCATTCCAGTTTTCACGAGCTTTCTCATCCAGATCATCTGAAGTTTTAGGCTCCCACTTACCATTTTCTTTCCATGTTGCATTACCCCAATCGTCTTTATCTTCCTCATCCCAATCTCTATAGCTTTTACTAGGATCAATACCGCGACGCTTCATATCAGCTATTTGTTCTTTTAGAGTATGAAACTGATCAGAATCATGCATGGTTTTTTCTAGTCCATCGATTTCTTTTTTTAGCTCATCGCGTTCAGATTTGTTCATTACGCTCTCCTTAATTTATTGAGAATAACTGGCGTTATCGTTAATTATTATAGATATGACCCATATTAACAATAGTTGGCAAGTATATTTTGTATGATAAAACGTAGCCATTTACCTCAAATGGCTATATCTGTGCTAGGGGCTAGATATTTGATACCTTATCATTCAGAGACTTTTGACTCGCTATCTTCAAATGTTTTTTTGGCGTAAAACGTCAATTTCCATAGCTCTTGTGAGGTTTTGGAGCTTGAGGCTGTCAACTGAATCCAGTTAGCCGCAATCAATAAGCGTTGTAGTTTGACAAGATCATCTTGTTCAATTTGACAGCGTGAAACTGCGTGAACGTTAGGCATACTTTTTTTGATATCTTGCGCAGCCTTTATGGCGATTAATCGATTAATACAGCTTTTTAGACCATAGTTTGAGAACGCAAGCGGTATAGTTGCTAGTGCTTGCAGCACTTCTTGCCAAGTCAACGCCATTATCATTTTAACATCAGTTAGAGTACCGCCTTCAAAAGCTTGAGCACTGTATTTAATATCAAATTGCTCTGCTAATTCGAGGGATTCGGTCAGACTATCCGTTACGTTATCTGTTACAGCTTCATTGTCAGTGCTATTAAGAGTGTTATTGGCCATTACAGCAACTGAGGGTTTAGGAGTAATACTCGGCGTCACGATAGTTTCAACACCCTTATCATCCTGAACTTTCACCCAACTTGCTGCTACATGATGACTTGCAACCATGCTGCCATAGGCAAAGGTAAGTAACTGCTCGATATCAGTAGAATCATCGTAATAGTAGACATGGTTAGCTTGCTGCTCAACCAAACGCACGAACTCTTTCAACTGCCGACTCATATCAGTATCTGTATCATGAGTTTTTATTAAGGTAATCATAGGTTTGAGTTTGGCTTTAGCACTCAGATAGCTCAGATGCATTTGGCTTGCGCCCATGTTTTGAGTATGACCATAACTATCACCCACGATCACTATCGCATAGTCACAGGCATCAATACATTGACGACCGTATAACGAGGCTTGCGCTAACTTGATTGAGATATCATAAGTCAAAAACGCACGCGTTCGAAAAAACACTGCCAACGCACCTAAAACCAAAGGCTGGTCATGAGCTGCGCATACAACGTGAATGTGATGATAGCGACTTGACAAAGTAACCTCTATAGTGACAGTAGTGATATATTTTTAGGGTATAGTTGGCTTAAAACGAATTGAATAGGGAGTCAGCCTTGTCAAACATTCCATTGTATAGCATTTATTCAGCGGCTCCGCCACATCCTTTACTCGATCAGACTAACATATTCCCAATTATAGCCTTATAGTTTTTTGAGTATCAACTGAAAAACCCATAGTAAAACACTGATGATTATAAGAATTCGAGCTGACAACTATGAGTTGTACTGTATATGTATTTGCGTGCCTAGTAAGTTTTTGACGAGCTTACCGAGTTTATCATCATATTTGCTTGCATAAAAAAGTAAGGGGTTTGCTGTGTAGTCACGATCTATTTTTGAGCATTCAGTATGGGCTAATAAATTCTGTTTAGACAACAAATCTTTTACGCGTGTTGCAATTGCTTGCCCCGAATCAACTACCTGTATATCTAGCTGTTGTATAGCGATCTCATGTAATAAAAATGCTTTAAAAAAAGGATAATGAGTACACCCTAGTACCAGATAATCGATATTAGCCTGTGCGAAATCTTGCACTAACTGGCGCAACCGCTGAGCAGTGT
>JBBSUA010000337.1:0-2959 GCA_038235315.1 Pseudomonadales bacterium
GTTGCATGGTCAATACTTCTGATGGCCAATGACCTTCTAGCTGATCCAAATCGTCTAATAACTCATCGGCATAATCAGTGATATTAAAGTGGTACATCGGAATGTCGCGCTTTTCGACGGGAGCGCCACTACGCCAACCTTTGCCATCAATGACTTGCTCATTGGCTAATACCGTATTATCAACGGGATCCCAGTTGACGGTAGCGAGTTTTTTATAAACCATACCTTTTTTATAAAGCTGTAAAAATAACCATTGCTCCCACTGATAATACTCAGGGTTACAAGTGGCAAACTCACGCGACCAATCCACTGATAAGCCGAGCAGTTTGAGCTGTGCACGCATGTTATCAATATTGGCAAACGTCCATTCAGCAGGTGGTTTTTGATTGGCAATGGCGGCATTTTCAGCGGGCAAGCCAAACGCGTCCCAACCCATAGGCTGCATGACTTCAAAGCCTTTGAGGCGATAATAGCGGCTTAAGACATCAGAGATCGTATAGTTACGAACATGACCCATATGTAGCTTACCGCTTGGGTACGGAAACATCGACAGCATGTAACGGCTTGGTTTGTCACTTGGCTCATTACTGACTTCAAAGCGCTTGTCCGTCGCCCATTTGGTCTGTTGTGCCGCTTCGATAAGCTGCGGCTGATATTGAGTGTTGTCGTTTGCGTTATTACTATTAGAATGGTCAGATGTCACAGCGTTGCTCATAGTTGGCTCTAGATTGGAATTTGATAAGAGGAATAAGGATTCATTTAGATAGGGTAGAATAGCTTAAATTGGCTAAAATTGCGATGGGGCAAGGTAATAATAGAATAGTATTGAATGGATAAATTTTATTAAAATTAAGCGATTAACGTTAAGGAGCGATAATGACCATCACCATCTACGGCATCAAATCTTGTAGCACCATGAAAAAAGCATTTGCTAAACTCGATGAGCTAGGCGTCAGCTATGACTTTCATGATTATAAAAAGCAAGGTATTGATAAAGCAACGATCCAACGTTGGGTCGACGGATTGGGAATTGATAACGTGTTAAACAAGCGTGGAACGACATGGCGTAAGTTAAGTGATGAGCAAAAACAAACTGCTGATGACAATGTAGGTAATGCTGTTAATTTATTAGTAGCGAATACCAGTATGATTAAACGACCCATTGTAGAAGGCGTTTTTAATCATAAGCCAATTTTGCTTTGTGGTTTTGATGCACATGTTTTTGATGACGTGTTTAATGAATAACACAATTTTGTCATAAAACTATTTTTTATTCGGAGTATTCTAAGTATTATTGTTTAATAAAATTTATTTAACCGCTAAGTTATCATTAACCAAAGGGATTTGACTATGAAAAAAATATTGTTAATTGCAGCGCTTGCGACTGCACCTTTACTGACCATGACTGCACAAGCAGCAGATACCTCAACTAAAGTCACTTTCGCTAAAGATAGCTACTGTGGTAATTTTGCGGGCAATATTAAAAACGGCAAAGTATTTCGCCTGTGGTTGCTGCCGGAGCAAAACTTAGTCATTCGTAATGTGGGTGATGACCAAGTTAGTGTGGCTTATGTTGATGGACCAAATGGTCGCTTAAACGGTGATCGCTATGAGAATGAGAATTCCTTTTTTACGGAGCGTAAAGGCAACCATTATATGAAGGTATATGGCACTAGTAGCTATAGCTCAGTAGAGTTTTGTGCTTATTAGAGGGTAATCGTTTTCAAAGTAATTAATAGTGTCCAAATAGTAAAGCCCAAACTTAAAATACTCTAGGCTTGGGCTTTATGTTATCTAAGGCAAGAACATATTTCAATCATAGACCTTTATGACATAGTCGCTTCTACATCACGACTAATAAGAGTACCGACACCTTCATTAGTGAAAATCTCCAACAGCGTAGCATGAGGAACGCGACCATCAACGATAACCGCACTTTTTACGCCACTGCGAACGGCATCAAGGGCGCATTGTATTTTGGGAATCATTCCGCCTGAAATGGTGCCATCTTCAATCAAGGCGTCTACTTTCTTTGGCGTCAATCCAGTGACGACTTCACCATCACGACCCAATACCCCTTTGATATTGGTCAGAAGCATTAGTTTTTCAGCCTGCAAAAATTCAGCGACTTTACCAGCTACTAAGTCAGCATTGATATTATAGGTATTGCCTTCGCTATCGACTCCAAGCGGTGCGATAACAGGAATAAAGTTGGACGAGATGAGCATATTAATGATGTCTTTATTCACGCTCACCACGTCGCCAACATAGCCTAAATCTACTGGAACAGCGATACCATCTGCGCCGATTTTTTCCATGAGTAATTTTTTGGCTTGAATGAGGTTGGCATCTTTGCCAGTTAGTCCAATAGCTTGCCCGCCATGCTTATTAATCAAGCTGACAATAGACTTATTGACGCCGCCGCCCAATACCATCTCGACAATATCCATTGTGCTCTTGTCAGTGACGCGCATCCCATCGATACGCTCAGACTTACGCCCCAACTCTTTTAGCAGATTATCTACTTGCGGACCACCGCCATGCACGACAACTGGGTGAAGACCCACGGTTTTTAATAGCACAATGTCACGTGCGAACGAGCTTTCAAGCTCAGGGTCAGTCATCGCATTGCCACCATATTTGACCACAATGAGCTTGCCAACGAATCGTTGAATATAAGGGAGTGCGGTAGTGAGTACTTCAGCGGTGGTTTTGGCATCATCTAAATTAAGCGACATGATAAGCTCCTACAATAAGGTTTTAAAGTTTTATTAAAAATTAGGTTTAGAGGTTCATAATTAAAACAGTCGTTCAAAAATTACTATTTTATATGCTTGGTTTATAGTAAAAGTACCGCAGTATTTATGCAGGATTAATAGCAGCAATTTGTTTAGCTAAACTTGCATCAAAGAGCTGACACAAGGCTACGAAACGTGCTTGTATCTCTTTAAGATCGCTA
>JBBSUA010000338.1:0-2956 GCA_038235315.1 Pseudomonadales bacterium
GTAAGCAAAATTCAGATCGCGAGTATACAACGCCAGATGGTGGAAAGTTGATCTTGTCAGGTCGTGCGTTGCTATTGATCCGAAATGTGGGACACTTGATGCAGAACCCAGCTATCTTAGTTGATTTAGGTGACGGTTTTGAGGAAATCTTTGAGGGCATCATGGATTCTCTAATCACACCGCTTATGTCTCTAAACGATATCAAGGGTAAAACTAAGTTTCCAAACTCGCGTACAGGTTCGATGTATATCGTAAAACCAAAAATGCATGGCCCTGATGAAGTCAAATTTGCGAACGATTTATTTGCAGCATCCGAAGATGTATTGGGTCTACCGCGCTATACCCTTAAAATGGGCATCATGGATGAAGAGCGCCGGATGACAGTGAATCTCAAAGAAGCCATTCGCCAAGCTAAAGAGAGAGTTATCTTTATTAACACTGGCTTCTTAGATCGTACTGGCGATGAGATGCATACCAGTATGAATGCTGGACCGTTCGTGCGCAAAATTAAAATGAAAGCACAAGCATGGCAACCTGCCTATGAGCAGTGGAATGTCGATATCGGTCTAGAAACAGGTCTGCAAGGTAATGCGCAGATTGGCAAAGGCATGTGGGCGCGTCCTGATGATATGAAAGATATGATGGAGGCTAAGATTACCCATCCACAAGCAGGTGCTAACACAGCATGGGTGCCATCACCAACTGCAGCAACTTTGCACAGCATGCATTATCATGCGGTCAATGTCGCTGATGTACAAGATAGCCTGAAGTCACGTCAGCGTGCCAATATAGACGATATATTGACTATACCTTTGGCCAAAGAGCCAGATTGGACGGCAGAGGAGATACAACAAGAGGTTGAGAATAATGCGCAAGGTATCTTAGGTTACGTCGTACGTTGGGTGAATCAAGGTGTTGGTTGCTCGAAGGTACCTGATATCAATGATGTTGGTCTCATGGAGGATCGTGCAACATTACGCATCTCAAGTCATCATATCACTAACTGGTTACATCATGGCATAGTTAGCGAACAACTGGTTATGGATGTGATGAAGCGCATGGCAAAGGTCGTCGATGGGCAAAATGCAGACGATCCTGACTATCAGCCAATGGCACCTGACTTTGATGATTCGATTGCGTTCAAAGCCGCTTGTGATCTGGTGTTTAAAGGTCGTACACAACCAAGTGGTTATACTGAGCCGCTGTTGCACCATGCACGTCGCGAATTAAAAGGTAGCTTATAGATAATTAAAATTAGCCACTATTCAATATATATTGATTAGCAGCACGCCTATTCTTAACGAGTATGCTGCCGGATCGCATAGATTTTATCTAGCTAATTGTCCTTAATGGGCTACTAATTCGCTCAATAAAAAACGTCATTATCTATTAGTTTAGAGGATGACGTTTTTTATTGGCTGACAATTATTCGTCGAATGCTTGCTGGTACTGGGATCAGGATATGTTTTTGAATAATCTTGAATTTAATACCAAAAAACATGTTGCAAATTATGTCAAAGTTGTTATGCTTGTAACCGAAGTATGAGTTTGGTAACGGATGTTACGCAATAAAGTGCTGAAGACTCAAGTTTACATAACAGTTACGTTAATATTATAACTTATGTAATGTAGTGTCTTTTTCATCTTACGGTAATATAACTTCGCCACACTTGTTTTGACTAATCACGGTAGCTAGTTACACATTATATCTTTGAGGATTTGTGACGATACCATTATATGAGCATCAGCTAATAATAGCGCGCTTATTACTAAAATTGTAAAGTGGAGATATACCCATGAAAAAATTACTTTTAGCTACAGCAATTGCTGCTCTATCTGTATCTGCAGCCAACGCAGCACCAACGGTTTATGGTAAAGCGTTTGTTACAATGGATTACGTCAATGTAGATAATGACGTTGCTGATATAACCACACCTGGTGCGGTTCGTAGCAACGAAGAAGACGCCGTTCAAATCAACTCAAACTCTTCACGTATTGGTTTTAAAGGTTCTGAAGCGATTACTGCTAATACTGATGTTATCTATCAGTTGGAATATGGCATTGGTGTTGATGGTGAAAACAGAAACTTTGCAAGTCGTGATACTTTCTTAGGCTTCAAAAACGAAAGCTTAGGTGAATTCCGCTTTGGTCGTAACACTTCAGTTGTTGATTACGTAAATAATGTTGTTACTTCTGGTAGTGGTTTCTGGGATAACTTAGGCTCTAACGACCTTGAAGAAAATCAGAATGGCATTAACATGGTTGATAGCGGTCGTCGTAATAACTCAGTTATCTGGAAAGCACCTAAGTATAACAATCTACCACTAGATGTTGCGCTTATGTACAAAGCTGACGAAAACTTAAATGGGTCTGTAAGTGGCAGCGAAGACGCTGGTTTTGCAGCAGCAGCTATGTTTGATGCTGGCACAGGTATTACGTTTGGTGTTGCTTATGATAACGATGTGAACTTGGATGGTGATCTTATCCGTGGTACGGCTACTGTTGATATGAGCAAATACATGGCTCTTCCTGTCACTGTAGGCGCACTGTATCAAGTCGCTGAGTTCGATGATACTCAAACATTCCAGTCTGCAGGCGAGGAAAAAGAAAAAGGCTTTGTTGTTAGTGCTAAGATGGGTCTAAGTAACTTCGCTAAGCCAGCAGCTGTCTATGTTCAGTACAATGATACTACTAACGTACGTGGTTTTGATAATTTTGACTCTAATCAAATCGTTGTAGGCGGTGAGTATCAGTTCAGAACGAATATGATTGCTCATGCATATGTTGGTCAAAACTCAGCTGATCTTAATGGCTTAGACTATGACTTATTTGCAGCTGGTGGTGGTTTAGAATATAAATTCTAAGACTGACTACTGCATAGAGATTAAGTTAAAAAGCTCATCCTTCGGGGTGAGTTTTTTTATTGCTGATTTGTTTATTTATGACTGTAACTATA